>DATHUT010000373.1:0-5404 GCA_035462005.1 Gammaproteobacteria bacterium
CGAACCACCATAGACCGGAAATTGGATGTTTGGTTTCGGTAAAAACAAGTCCAGCCCCCCCGCCACCGCGGAAACCCCACCGGAAGAAAAGAAATCCGGCCTGTTCAGCCGCCTGAAGGCCGGACTGGCGCGTACCCGTGGCGGCCTCACCGAGGGTGTCGCCAGCCTCGTGCTGGGCCGCAAGCAGATCGACGACGAACTGCTGGAGGAACTGGAAACCCAGCTGCTGGTGGCCGATGTGGGTGTGGAGGCCACCCGGGACATCATCAACGACCTCACCAAACGCGCGGCGCGCAAGGAACTGGCCGATGCCGATGCCCTCATGGCCGCCCTGCGCGAGGACATGACCCGGTTGCTGGAACCGGTCTCCCGACCCCTCACCATCGACGCCACGCAACGACCCTACGTCATCCTGATGGTGGGTGTGAACGGGGTGGGCAAGACCACCAGCATCGGCAAGCTGGCCAGGCGCCTGCAGGACGAGGGCCGCTCCGTCATGCTGGCCGCCGGCGACACCTTTCGTGCCGCGGCCATGGAGCAGCTGCAGGTCTGGGGTGAGCGCAATGATATCCCCGTGATCGCCCAGCAGTCGGGCGCCGATTCCGCCTCGGTGATCTACGATGGCCTGGCAGCGGCACGGGCGCGCGGCATGGATGTGCTCATCGCCGACACCGCCGGACGCCTGCACACCCAGGCCAACCTCATGGAAGAGCTGAAGAAGATCAAACGGGTACTGGCCAAGCTGGATCCCGCCGCGCCCCACGAAGTAATGCTGGTGGTGGACGCCGGCACCGGCCAGAACGCGCTGAACCAGGCGCGCCAGTTCCACGAGGCGGTAGGCCTCACGGGCATTACCCTCACCAAGCTGGACGGTACCGCGAAAGGCGGCATCATCTTTTCCATCGCCAGGAGCCTGGGCGTGCCCATCCGCTTCATCGGCGTGGGCGAGGGCATCGAGGACATGCGCGTCTTCGACGCCGGGGAATTCGTCGCGGCCCTGTTCGAGCGCGAGAACGCCTGAGCCCATGCTCCGTTTCGACCAGGTCAGCAAACGCTACCCCTCCGGCTTCGAGGCCCTGAAACAGGTGAGCTTCACGCTGGAGGCCGGGGCCATGGCCTTTCTCACCGGCCATTCCGGCGCCGGCAAGAGCACACTGCTGAAGCTGGTCGCGCTGATCGAGCGCGCCACCAGCGGGCAGATCTTCGTCGACGGCCAGAACCTGGCGCGGACCCATAGCTGGCAGATCCCCTACCTGCGCCGCAAGATCGGCATCATCTTCCAGAATCACCGTCTGCTATTCGACCGCACCGTGTTCGACAACGTGGCCCTGCCGCTGGTGATCGCCGGCCATCCCCATAACGAGGTCGGCCGCCGCGTGCGTGCCGCCCTGGACAAGGTCGGCCTGCTCGACAAGGAACGGCTCTACCCCATCACCCTGTCCGGCGGCGAGCAGCAGCGGGTTGGCATCGCTCGCGCCGTGGTCAACAAGCCGAGCCTGTTGCTGGCGGACGAGCCCACCGGCAACCTCGACCCGGACCTGTCGCGGGAGATCATGCAGTTGTTCGACCAGTTCAACCAGGTGGGGGTGACGGTACTCGTCGCCAGCCACGACCTGGAGCTGATCCGGGCGCTCGACCACCCCGTCATCACCCTGGAGCAGGGCCAGTTGCGGCACGTCCGCGACAGCCTGGCCTCGTGAAAAAGCCCGCCCGAGTCCAAGGTGCCCGCCGTCGCCCGCCACCAGGCTGGGGCTGGATCCGTGGCTGGCTGCTGCGCCATGCCCAGACCGCGCTGTCCAGCCTGGGGCGCCTGTACCGCGCACCCGCCGCCAGCCTGATGACCGCCGCGGTGATCGGCATTGCCCTGGCCCTGCCCGCCGGGCTGTATCTATTGGTGGACAATCTGCGCGACCTGGGTCAGCGCTGGGACGGCAACGCCAGCCTGTCCCTGTTCCTGCAACAGGACCTGCCGGAGAACCGCGCCCGCCAGCTCGCGGAAACGCTGCGCGGCTGGCCGGAGATCGGTGCGGTGCAGTTCATTTCCCCGGAGGATGCGCTGGCGGAATTCCGCGCCCTGTCCGGATTCGGGGATGCCTTGGATGCACTGGACGACAATCCCCTGCCGGCGGTGCTGACAGTACGGCCGGCCATCAGCCAGGTCGAGGCGGAGCAGATCGGACAACTGCAAGAGAAGCTCGCCGCCTTGCCCGAGGTGGATCAGGCCCAACTGGACCTGCAGTGGGTGCAGCGCTTCGCCGCCATGTTGCAGATCGTCCAGCGCGGCATTCTGCTGGTGGGTGGCCTGCTGGCCCTGGCGGTGTTGCTCATCGTCGGCAACACCATCCGCCTGGACATCTTCAACCGGCGCGAGGAAATCGAGGTCAGCAAGCTGATCGGCGCCACCAACGCCTTCATTCGCCGGCCTTTTCTCTATTCCGGGCTGTGGTACGGCCTGCTCGGCGCAGCCCTCGCCTGGCTGCTGGTCGTGCTGGCCTTCTGGCAGCTGCGCGGACCGGTACGGCAGCTGGCCGGCCTCTACCAGAGCGAATTCGCACTGGCCACCTTCGGTTTCGGTACCACCCTCGCCCTGTTACTGCTCGGCATCCTGTTGGGCCTGGCCGGCTCCTGGCTGGCAGTGGGGCGGCATTTGAGTGCGATTCAGCCCCGCTAGAAAACCCCCACCCGATCCAACCTATCATGCCCGCAAATGCAGACGCCCGGGAAATCAAACAGTTGGGTACTTTTTTTTGCCCCACGACGATTGAACCGCTTTTTTTGTAAGCAAATGCTTACACACCGCTACAACCTTTCCTAAGCAAACTCCGGGTTTTGCCGCTATCCCTGCAATTCCGATTATTGCGATGATCCAGATTCGGGCGAACGGGGGTTGGGCAGTTCCAGATGCAGGACAAACCAACACGTATCATGGTGGTGGATGGCTCGGAAGTGGCCAGGACCATTATTGCCCGCATCCTGCACCAGGGCATGCCCGGCGCCGTCATTACCACCTGTGGTACGGCCGCCGAGGCCATGGAGCGGCTGGAGCAGGAATCCTACGATCTCATCAGTACCGCGCTGATGCTGCCAGACCGGGACGGGCTGGTGCTCAGCCGCCATGTGCGCGCCAGCCGCAACCACCACTACACCCCCATCATCGTGGTCTCCGGCGATGCCGACGACCGCCTGTTGCGCGAGGGCTTCGCCGCCGGGGTTACCGACTATTTCGACAAATCCCTGGGCTACCATGCCTTCGCCGAATTCGTGCAGGAATTCATCGAGCGCAATGCCGGGCTGGTGGGCCGCATCCTCTACGTGGAAGACAGCCCTTCCGCGGCCGCCCACACCATGCGCCTGATGGAACGGCACGGCCTGCAGGTGGTGCACACCATCACCGCCGAGGAGGCCCTGGAGCAGCTGCACCGGACCGCCGCCGGCGGCCCCGACGAACACCGCGGTTACGACATCCTGGTCACCGATTTCTTCCTCAAGGGCCACATGACCGGCGGCGACCTGCTGCACGCCGTGCGCGCCAAGTTCCACTACTCCCAGCAGGAAATGCCGGTACTGATGATCACCGTTGCGGAAAACGACGAAAAGCAGGCCGAGGTGTTCCATGCCGGGGCCAACGATTTCGTCACCAAACCCATCGTTGAAGAGATCCTCATGGCGCGGATCCGCTCCCTGCTGCTCATCAAGCAGCAGTTCGTGGCCCTCAAGCGCCAGAGCGAGACCATGCACCGGCTCGCCATCACCGACAGCCTGACCCGGGTCTACAACAAGCGCTACCTGCTCGACCGGGGCGACGATTTTCTCGCCGACCGGCGTAACCACCCGATTTCAGCATTGCTGTTGGATATCGACCATTTTAAGAAAATCAATGATAATCTCGGCCATATCACGGGAGATCGCGTCCTGGAAGCCTTGGGCGCACTGCTCAAGGAAAGTATTCCCGCCGACGCCATGGCCGTCCGCTTCGGGGGCGAGGAGTTTGCCCTGCTGGTGCCGCGCTGCAACCTGAAACGGGCCCAGGGCTGCGCCGAGGAGCTCCGCGGCGCGGTGGAAGCCCTCTACCCGGCCGATATCCCCATCACCATCAGCATCGGCCTGGCCTGCACCCAGAATCAGCCGGAGATCAGCCTCACCCAGCTGCTCAGCCTGGCCGACAAGGCCCTGTACGCCGCCAAGGACCGCGGTCGCAACCGCGTCTGCGCCTGACCCCGTCCTCTCCGGGAACTCCGGCCCGGGTTAGCACTCAAAGAACTGGAGTGCTAGACTCAGCGTATCGTTTGAAGAGAGGTTACCCGAGCCATGAACCAAGCCCTGGTGCAACGTCAACACCATAGTCTGGTGCTGCCCCAGCCCACGGGGAACCTGGAGCAGTATATCCAGTCCGTGCGCAGCATCCCCATCCTCACTGCCGAGGAAGAGCGGGAGCTGGCCCTGCGCCTGCGCGACCAAAACGACCTCGGCGCCGCGCAATACCTGGTGCTCTCCCACCTGCGTTTCGTCGTCCATATCGCCCGTGGCTACAAGGGCTACGGCCTGCCCCTGGGCGACCTGATCCAGGAAGGCAGCATCGGCCTGATGAAAGCCGTCAAGCGTTTCGACCCCGAAGTGGGCGTGCGCCTGGTGTCCTTCGCCGTGCACTGGATCCGCGCCGAAATCCACGAATACATCCTGCGCAACTGGCGCATCGTCAAGGTGGCCACCACCAAGGCTCAGCGCAAACTGTTCTTCAACCTGCGCAGCGCCAAGAAACGCCTGGGCTGGTTTAGCCGCGAGGAAGTCGATGCCGTGGCGCAGGACCTGGGCGTAAGCACCGAGTCGGTGCTGGAAATGGAATCCCGCCTCAGCGGCCAGGACCTGTCCTTCGACCCCGGCGCCGAAACCGACGAGGAAGAACGCGGGCGGGCGCCCATTGCCTACCTGGCCACCCAGACCCCGGACCCGGCGGAAGCACTGGAACACCAGGACTGGGAAGACAATAGCCATCTGCGCCTGCAGGAAGCCCTGGACAAACTGGACGAGCGCAGCCGCGACATCGTACGGGAACGCTGGCTGGCGGACAGCAAGTCCACCCTGCACGAATTGGCGGACCGCTACGGCATATCGGCGGAGCGCATCCGCCAGCTGGAAAGCAATGCCATGAAGAAGCTGCGCGGGGCCCTGGAGGCCTGAGGGGTCCGCGCGGCCAGCCTGCAGGTCGGCCTTCAGGTCGACACAATGAAAAGGGCGCCGGGGTATATACCCCGGCGCCCTTTTCATTTTCACGGGAGTAACCCGCGGCGGGAACACGCTCAGCCGAAGATCACCACCGACAGGAAACTCAGCCAAGAGGCGACGATCAGCGCCACCACGATGAACATGGGAAAACCCTGGAATGTAAACATGTCACACCTTGATA
>DATHUT010000374.1:0-3607 GCA_035462005.1 Gammaproteobacteria bacterium
GCATTCGCCGGGATGACGGGAGGGGTACGCCAGGATGGGGAGGGGTACGCCGGGATGGGGAGGGGTACGCCGGGATGACGGGAGGGGTACGCCGGGATGACGGGAGGGGTGCGCCGGGATGACGGGAGGGGTGCGCCGGGATGACGAGAGGGGTTTTCAGGCCACCCGATCATCCCCCTGCGCAAACAATCGAAAATGCCGCCGCTCCTCGGTGGCCATCCACTGGTTCAGCTCCCACAGGTCCGCCACCGGCGCGCCCGTGAAGGGCAGCAGGTGCAAATAGCCATCCGGCCCGAACTCCGGGGTCATGGTGGTGACGGGATAACCGCGTTCCCGCTGGGATCGCCAGATGCCCTCCCACCAGCGCTGGTGAGCATCCAGGGCATCGGCGTATTCGGGGGCGCCCGGGTGCGGCACCTGCGGGCCCTGGTCGTAGCCGACGCGGGCGTGGATGTGATGGGCGTGGCGGGCCAGCACGGCCAGGGTGTCTTCTTCCCCATCCAGCAACCGTTCGCAGACCACGCACCAGTGGCTGTAGTCACAGGTCAGTTTCAGCTCCGGCAATTGCTCCACCAGCCGCCGCGTGGTCCAGGGGTTGAAGGTGGAACGGCTGCGGTGGGTTTCGAAGCTGATCACCACGCCCGCCTGCGCGGCCAGTTCCATCGCACGGCCGAAGAATTCCACGCTTTGTGATTCCGGCCAGGCGTCGCGGCCGCCCAGGCAGGTGACGAAGCGCGGCTGCAATACCAGGCTGCGCTCCAGCTGTTGCTCCAGTGACTGCAGGTGCTCTTCCAGGGTGGCGTGCGGGCTTGGCACATAGCCACCGGCGGTGGTGATCTCGGCGATGTAGGCCAGGCCGCTGGCGGGCAGCAGGTCCTTCCAGTAGGCAAGTTCATGCGGATCCGCCGGGGCTGCGCCTTCCAGACCCTGGAAGCCGGCATACAGGGCCTCGCGGATGGCGGACTGCAGGTTGCCCGTATGGCCCCAGAGGGTCTTGAAGAGTTCGAGTTTCATGGTTTGTGGCGTTGCATTGGATTAGGGGACCCCTGATCAATTCAATTTTCGTCATGCCGGTGCATGGATGCCGGCATCCGCCGGCATGACGTAATGCAAATTGCGGACCGTGCTTCCTGTAGGATCGGCCTCTGGCCGCGAAGCCTTTTGCCAATGGCCTTCGCGGCCAGAGGCCGCTCCTACAGGGGCCCTTCCTTGGCTTGTGTGCGCACCAGTACGGCGCACGCGGCACCATGGCTGTGCGTCACGACCGCCCAAAACCACCCCACCAGAACTCTACATACAGCCCTGATCAATTTCATATCCGTCATTCCGGCGCATGCCGGAATCCATGAATTCAAGGACATGGATTCCGGCATGCGCCGGAATGACGGGTGTTTCGATCCTTGCCTTTCGCTGCGAATCACACATGGCACGCCGCTTGCTCTGTCAGTAATACCGATTTTCCAATCCGTAATACTGAGGAGCATTGCCATGAGAAATCCGCTACGCACCTGCCTGGGCCTGCTGACGGGCGCCAGCCTGTTACTGGGCGCCGCCACCGCCAGCGCCGAACCGCTGCGCATCGGCTACAGCGACTGGCCCGGCTGGGTCGCCTGGGAAGTCGCCATCGAGAAACAATGGTTCAAGGAAGAAGGCGTGGACGTGAAGTTCGAATGGTTCGACTACGTCGCCTCCATGGACGCCTTTGCCGCCGGTCACCTGGACGGCGTGGGCATGACCAACGGCGACACCCTGGTGACCGGTGCCACCGGCGCGCGCGGCGTCATGTTCCTGGTCAACGACTACTCCAACGGCAACGACATGGTGATCGGTAAGCCCGGTATCGATTCCGTGAAGGAGCTGAAAGGCAAGAAGGTCGGTGTCGAGGTGGGCTTCGTCAGCCACCTGATGCTGCTCGATGCCCTGAAGGAAAACGGCATGAGCGAGGCCGACGTGGAACTGGTGAACGTGCCCACCAACGAAACCCCGCAGGTGCTCGCCTCCGGCGAGGTGGACGCCATCGTCGCCTGGCAGCCCAGCTCCGGCATGGCGCTGAAACTGGTGCCCGGCGCCAAGGCCCTGTACACCAGCGCCGACCAGCCCGGCCTGATCTACGACGTCTATGTCGCCACCCCGCAGAGCCTGAGCGCGCGCCGCGACGACTGGAAGAAAGTGATGAAGGTCTGGTACCGGGTGGTGGATTACCTCAACGATCCCGCCACGCGTGATGACGCCATCACCATCATGGCCTCGCGTGTCGGCCTCAGCCCGGCTGAGTACGAGACTTTCGTGGACGGCACCCGCCTCCTCACCCTGGAAGAAGCCAAGTCCTATATGGAGAAGGGCGAAGGCTTTGATTCCCTGTATGGCTCCAGCCAGATCGCGGATGACTTCAATGTGGCGAACAAGGTGTATGACACGCCGCAGCCGGTGGATGGATATATCGATACTTCGCTGGCGGAAGAGCTGTAGGAAGGCGTTTCGTGAAGCCGAAGTTCTTTTCGTTATTCCGTAACACTGCGTCATTCCGGCGTAGGCCGGAATCCACAAGCAAAGACCTGGATCCCGGCATGCGCCGGGATGACGGGAACGGGCTCCGGGATGACGGGAACGGGTGCCGGCATGACGGGATCGGGCGCGGGGATGACGAAGGTGGAGGCAGGAATGATGAAGGGACAGGAAGCGTTGTACCAGACACTTCGTCATTCCGGCGCATGCCGGAATCCAGACAGGAACCCAAGATGACCTCGATGCAATGGTTCGCCGTACGCAAGGAGCTGCGCCCCCGGCCGCGCTTCGTGCTGGGCATCATGAGCTTCCTGCTGCCATTGCTGGTCTGGTCGCTGTTCAGTTATGTACCCTGGATCTGGCACCCCATGGTGGAGATCCGGGATCCCGGCGCGGTCAGTTACTTCCAGGTGGACAGCCTGGTGGACCGCGCCACATTTGAAAAGGAAAAGGCCGCCATGGAGGCGGCCGGGCAGGCCCAGCCGCAGGGGCGGCTGGCGAACCCCGTCTACCTGCCGGCGCCGCACCAGGTGGCGACGGCACTCTACACCGCATTCACCACCGAGCCCTTGCGGCGCAACGAGCCCTGGCTGCATGAAAGCCTGTGGAGCAGTATCCAGGTGATCTTCTGGGGCTTCGTGATTTCATCCCTCATCGGCGTGCCGCTCGGCATCCTGTGCGGCACCTTCGATGTGTTCAACCGCCTGTTCGCGCCCTTCGTGGAATTCTTCCGCTACCTGCCGGCGCCCGCCTTCGGCGCCCTGGCGGTGGCCATCCTCGGCATCCACGAGGCACCCAAGATCGCCATCATCTTCATCGGCACCTTCTTCCAGCAGGTGCTGGTGGTGTCCAACACCACGCGCAAGCTGGACCCGGCCCTGCTGGAGGCGGCCCAGACCCTGGGTGCCTCGCGACCGGCGCTGCTGTTCCGCGTGGTCATCCCCGGCATCGCCACCGACCTGTACAAGGACCTGCGCATCCTGCTCGGCTGGGCCTGGACCTACCTGATCGTGGCCGAGATGATCGGCACCAGTTCCGGCATCACCTGGTTCATCACCCAGCAGGCGCGCTACAAGAACTTCGACAACGTGTTCGCCGCCAT
>DATHUT010000375.1:0-1844 GCA_035462005.1 Gammaproteobacteria bacterium
GATCGCCGGTCAGGGCACCATCGCCATGGAGATCCTGCGCCAGCATCGCGATGGCCTGCATGCGGTGTTCGTGCCCGTGGGCGGCGGTGGCCTGATCGCCGGCATCGCCGCCTACATCAAGCTGCTGCGCCCGGAGATCAAGGTGATCGGCGTGGAGCCCGAGGATGCGCCCTGCATGTACGAGGCGTTGCAGAAGGGCAGGCGCGTGGTACTGAAGGAGGTGGGTATCTTCGCCGACGGTGTCGCCGTGCGCCAGGTGGGCAAGGAGCCCTTCCGCATCGCCCGCAAGCATGTGGACGAAGTGATCCTGGTGACCACCGACGAGCTGTGCGCCGCCACCAAGGACATCTTCGACGACACCCGCTCTATGGTGGAACCGGCCGGGGCGCTGGCCATCGCCGGTATCAAGAAATACGTGGAACGCACCGGCATCCGCGATGCCAGCCTGGTGGCCATCAACAGCGGCGCCAATATCAATTTCGACCGCCTGCGCCACGTGGCCGAGCGCGCCGAGATCGGCGAGCAGCGCGAGGCCCTGCTGGCAGTGACCATCCCCGAGGAGCCGGGCAGCTTCCGGCGCTTCTGCCAGGCCATCGGCCAGCGCAGCATCACCGAGTTCAATTATCGCTATGCCGACGACAGTCGCGCCCACGTATTTGCCGGGATACAGTTGGCGGAGGGTGGCCAGGAACGCGAGGCCCTGATCGGCAAGCTGCGCGAGCAGGGGTATCCCATTCTCGATCTCACCGACAACGAGATGGCCAAGCTACATATCCGCTACATGGTGGGTGGCCGTGCGCCCTTACAGGTGGACGAGATCCTGTATCGCTTCGAGTTCCCGGAACGTCCCGGCGCCCTGCTGAATTTCCTCACCCACATGGGTCGCCACTGGAACATCAGCCTGTTTCACTACCGCAACCACGGCGCCGCCTATGGACGTGTGCTGGTGGGGATGCAGGTGCCGCTCAAGGAACGCAAGGCCTTCAAGGAATTCCTCGACACCCTCGGCTACCGTTACTGGATCGAGGCCGATAACCCGGCCTATGACCTGTTCCTGGGCAAGGGCTAGGTCCTACAGGTGGCTCATTCCAGGCTCAGAATAAAGTCCCACTGTTGCTTGCTGATCGGCATGATCGACAGCCGGTTGCCCTTGCGCACCAGGGGGCAATCCTCCAACTCCGGCGCTTCCTTCAGTTCCGCCAGGCTGATGGTTCGCTTCAGCTTGCGCTGGAACTTCACGTCCACCATGTACCAGCGCGGATTCTCCGGGTCGCTCTTGGGGTCGTAGTACTTGGTCTCGGGATCGAAGGCGGTGTGGTCCGGGTAGCCTTCCTTTACCACCTTGGCGATGCCGACGATGCCCGGCACCTCGCAATTGGAATGGTAGAAGAACACCAGGTCGCCCTTCTTCATCTGGTCGCGCATCATGTTGCGCGCCTGGTAGTTGCGTACCCCGTCCCAGTGCTCGGTCTTGCCCGGCATGGCCTTGAGGTGATCGATGCCGAACACGTCGGGTTCGGATTTCATGAGCCAGTAGTTCATGCAGTGCCTCTCGATGTTCCGCCGTGGGGCGGGCAGTTTTTACTTGTGGCCACGGAATCCACGGCCAATTCTATTCCCGTCGTTCCGGCGTATGCCGGAACCCATGGATGCCGGCATGCGCCGGCATGACGGATTATTCAGTGGCTCTTTCAGGTATTTTTATCTTTTTGCCCGATAATCCGCACCCCATCCTCGGTGGCAATGGCGTGCAGGGGTACATCCCAGGGGGCGCCATCCAGGCGCGGGACCTGCTGGCATTCATGGGCCAGGCCGATCAGGCGTGGCTTTTTCCAGCACCGGCG
>DATHUT010000376.1:0-11106 GCA_035462005.1 Gammaproteobacteria bacterium
GGCGTGTCGCCATTGATCATCGGCCTGACCATCGTCGGCTTCGGCACCTCGGCGCCGGAGATCCTGGTCTCCATCGTCGCCGCCCTGCAGGGCAATCCCGGTCTCGCCGTGGGCAATGCCCTGGGTTCCAACATCACCAACATCGCCCTCATCCTCGGCCTCACCGCGGTCATTGCACCCCTGCAGGTGAACTCCCTGATCCTGCGCCGCGAGTTTCCTATCCTGCTCACCATCATGCTGGTCGCTCTGCTACTGCTGTGGGACAACCACCTTGGTCTCATGGACGGGGGGATCCTGGTCGGGGGCATGTTCGTACTGGCCGCCGGCGTGGTCTGGCTGGGCTTGCGCTCCCAGCAGACCGAGCCCATGATCGGCGAATTCGACGCCGAGATCCCGCGCGACCTGAGCACCGGCAAGGCTCTGCTGTGGACCCTGCTGGGCCTGGTGGTGCTGATGGTCAGTTCGCGCATGCTGGTATGGGGTTCGGTGGAGATTGCCCAAGCCCTGGGGGTCAGCGACCTGGTCATCGGCCTGACCATCGTCGCCATCGGCACCAGCCTGCCGGAACTGGCCGCCTCGGTGATGAGTGCCCTGAAGGGCGAACACGACATCGCCATCGGCAATGTCATCGGTTCCAACATGTTCAACCTGCTGGCGGTGCTGGGCCTGCCGGGACTGATTTATCCTGCCGCCATCGACCCGGCGGTGGTAACACGCGACTTTCCCGTCATGATCGGCCTGACCCTGCTGTTGCTGGTGCTGGCCTATGGCGTGCGCGGCCACGGCCATATCAAGCGCTTCGAGGGGGCTTTCCTGCTCGCCTGCTATGGCAGCTACATGGCCCTGTTATACTTCACCACCCTTGCCACCGCCTGATGCCGCATCCACGCCAATCATGAACGAACAAACCCTGCTCCGCCTCGGCCTGGCCGTGATCGAAACCGAAGCCCGCGCCGTGAGCCAACTCGCCGCGCGCATCGACAGTCTGTTCGCCAAGGCCTGCCAGCTGATGCTCGCCTGCGAGGGCCGCGTGGTGGTGATCGGCATGGGCAAATCCGGCCATATCGGCAACAAGATCGCCGCCACCCTGGCCAGTACCGGCACCCCGGCCTTTTTTGTCCATCCTGGCGAGGCCAGTCACGGCGACCTGGGCATGATCACGCCCAAGGATGTGGTCCTGGCCCTGTCCAATTCCGGCGAGACGACGGAGATCCTCACCATCCTGCCCATCATCAAGCGCCTCGATGTGCCACTCATCGCCCTCACCGGGAAGCCGCACTCCACCCTGGCGCGCGCCGCCACGGTGAACCTGGACGTGGGCGTGGAGAAAGAGGCCTGCCCCCTGGACCTGGCCCCCACCTCCAGCACCACCGCCGCCCTGGTCATGGGCGATGCCCTGGCCATCTCCCTGCTGGACGCGCGCGGCTTCACCGCCGATGATTTCGCCCGCTCCCACCCTGCCGGCGCGCTGGGCCGACGCCTGCTGCTGCTGATCGATGACATCATGCACACCGGCGACGCCATCCCCCGGGTACGGGAGGACACCTCCCTGCGCGATGCCCTGCTGGAAATGACCGCCAAGCGCCTGGGCATGACCGCCGTGGTGGACAGCCAGGGAAAGCTCACAGGCCTGTTCACCGACGGCGACCTGCGCCGCACCTTGGACCGGGGCGTGGATATCCACACCACGCCCATCCACGAAGTCATGACCCGCGATCCCAGGACCATCCAGCCCGGGGTCCTCGCGGCAGAGGCGCTACAGGTGATGGACAGCAAGAAGATCAACGGCCTGATCGTGATCAATGCACAGCAAGAACCCGTCGGCGCCCTCAACATGCATGACCTGTTGCGCGCCGGCGTGGTCTGAAGACTGGGATACACAAACCGACCTCCCTGGAATTGATATGAAGGACATACTGGAAAAAGCCGCCCGCATCCGCCTGCTCATCTTCGACGTGGATGGCGTACTCACCGATGGCAGCCTGTTCCTCGGCGATGACGGCCAGGAATACAAGGCCTTTCATTCCCGTGACGGCCACGGCATCAAGATGCTGCTCAGCCACGGCATGGAGGTGGCCATCATCACCGGCCGGACCTCCGAAGTGGTCAAGCACCGCATGGCGAACCTGGGCGTAAGCCGCCTCTATCAGGGCCAGCACGACAAGACGGAAGCCTTCCGCGAACTGCTGGCGGAAATGGATCTGTCCGCGGACCAGGTGGCCTACGTGGGCGATGATGTGGTGGACCTGCCGGTCATGCGCCAGGTGGGCCTGGCCATCGCCGTGCAGGACGCCCATCCGCTGGTTAAAAAACACGCCCACTGGCAAACCCCGAGCGGCGGCGGTCGCGGCGCTGGCCGCGACGTCTGCGAAATGCTGCTCGAGGCCATGGGCAAGCTCGACGAAGAAATGGCGAAATACCTCTAGATGCACCTGCGCCGCCGCCGTAACCTGTTGCTGATCGCCATCCTACTGGGCGCCGCCGTGCTCAGTTGGTGGCTGTTGAGCGAGGTGCAGCTCAGCGGTGAGACGGAGGACCGTGCCCGGGTACACCGGCCGGATTTCTTCCTGGATGATTTCATCCTGCTGGCCATGGACGAGACCGGGCAACCGAAGCATCGTATCCAGGGCACGCACCTGGAGCATTATCCCGACGACGACACCGCCGAGGTGGACGAGCCCTACATGGAAATCTACCGGCCACAGGCACCGGACTGGCAGATCAGCGCTCGCTTCGCCTGGATCGGTCCCGCCGGGGAACAGGTGCGCCTGCAGCGCGAGGTGGTGGTGGAGCGCGTGGCCACGGCCGAGGTGGCGCCCATGACCATGCTCACCGAGGAACTGCTGGCGCTGCCCGATGACGAATACGTGGAGACCGACCTGCCGGTCAGGTTCCTGGGCACGGGCTGGGATGTGACGGCGATCGGCATGCGTGGCTGGCTGGGCGAAGGCCGCATGGAACTGCTTTCCGAGGTACGAGGTGTACATGAACCGCGCAAACCCTGAACACTGGCTGTTACTGCTGTGCTTGTGCCTGCCGCTGCCATCCTGGGCCCTGTCCAGCGACCGCGAGCAACCCATGCATATCGAATCCGACCAGGCCGAACTGGACGACCAGAAAGGTATCAGCATCTATATCGGCAATGTTCGGGTCACCCAGGGCACCCTGGTACTCACCGGCGAGCACATGACCGTGTACCAGGATGGCGCCAACCTGGATCGGGTCATCCTGCTGGGCAAGCCGGCCACCTACCGGCAACGCCCCGACGGCAAGGACGAAGACATGCGGGCCGAGGCCCTGCGCATGGAATATTTTGCCGATCCCGAGCGGTTGATCCTGCTCAAGGAAGCCATTACCTGGCAGGGCAAGGACAGCTTCCGCAGCGACCGCATCGTCTACGAAGTGGCCCAGGACCGGGTGTTGGGCGGAGACCCGGAAGGTGGCCAGCGGGTGCAGATCATCCTGCAACCCAGGCCCAAGACCGAGGGGCAAGCCAGCGAATGAGCCTGCTGCGCGCCCAACAACTGGGGAAACGCTATCAGTCGCGCCAGGTGGTCGGCGATGTCAGCCTCGAGGTACGCAGTGGCGAAGTGGTCGGCCTGCTGGGTCCCAATGGCGCGGGCAAGACCACCTGCTTCTATATGATCGTCGGCCTGGTGCCCTGTGATGCCGGCAGCATTCACCTGGACGAGCAGGACCTGACCCGCAAACCCATGCACGCACGCGCGCGCGCCGGGGTCGGCTACCTGCCCCAGGAACCTTCCATCTTCCGCAAGCTGACCGTCGCCCAGAACCTGATGGCCGTGCTGGAGACCCGTCCGGGGCTGGATCGCCGCGCCCGTGAAGAACGCCTGGAGGAACTGCTGCAGGAACTGCACGTGGGCCACCTGCGCGATCAGGCCGGGGTGAGCCTGTCCGGCGGCGAGCGCCGGCGGGTGGAAATCGCCCGCGCCCTGGCGGCGGAACCAGCTTTCATCCTGCTCGACGAACCCTTCGCCGGCGTGGACCCCATTTCCGTGGTGGATATCCAGCGCATCATCCGTCACCTCAGCGAGCGCGGCATCGGCATCCTGATCACGGACCATAATGTGCGTGAGACCCTGGGCATCTGTGGCCGGGCCTACATCATGGGCTCCGGACAGGTGATCGCCGCGGGCCCGCCCGAGGCCATCCTCGCCGACCGCCAGGTGCGGGAAATCTACCTGGGCGACCAATTCCGGCTGTGACCCTTATTACGCCCTCTACCCCTCCCAATGGCACGAACTATGCAGTAGAATCGCTCCATGCGACCTCTTCGGCTGACTTCAACTAAAACATGAAGCAATCCATACAGTTACGTCTTGGTCAGCACCTCACCATGACTCCGCAGCTGCAACAGGCCATCCGCCTGCTGCAGTTATCGACCCTGGAGCTGCAGCTGGAGGTGCAGACGGTCCTGGATTCCAACCTGATGCTGGAGCCCTCCGACAGCGAGAGCATGGACGACCTCGACCATGCAGAGTCCCTGACCGATGACAACGCCGCCGACGAGAAACTGCATATCTCGGAACAAAAAGCCGAGACCGATGGCATAACGGAACAGCCGGAACGCCCGGCCGAAGACACCATGCCCGACGAGCTGGCCCTGGACAGCACCTGGGAAGACACGTTCGACATGGGTGACATGGGCCAGACCAGCTACAGTGCGCCCGGCAACGACGACAACCGCGATTTCCTCGAAACCCACAACGGCGAGACCGAAGACCTCTACCAGCACCTGATGTGGCAACTCGGCCTGACGCCCTTCAGCGACCGGGACCGCCTGATCGCCACCTCCATCATCGATTCCATCAATGACGACGGCTACCTGGGCACGGACATCGAGGATATCCACCAGGGCCTGGTGCGGGAACTGGGCGAAGAGGCCGACCTGGAACTGGACGAGGTCGAGGCGGTACTGCACCGCATCCAGCAGTTCGATCCCCTCGGTGTCGGCGCGCGCGACCCCGCGGAATGCCTGGGTATTCAGCTCGCCCAGCTGGATCCCGCCACTCCCTGGGTCATGGAAGCGCGCCAGCTCGCCGCCGAACACCTGAATCTGCTTGCCAATCGGGACTATACTCAGCTCATGCGGCGCATGAAGCTGGCAGAACCGGAATTGCGCCAGGTCATCGAGCTCATTCAATCCATGAACCCGCGTCCGGGTTCGCAACTGGCGAGAAACGCGGCACAGTATGTGGTCCCCGATGTCTTCGTCACCAAGCGCAAGGGTCAATGGGTCGTGGAACTGAACACCGATGCCATTCCCCGCCTGCGCATCAACCAGTACTACGCCAGCCTGGTACGACGCGCCGACAACAGCGAGGACAACAACTACCTCCGCAATCACCTGCAGGAGGCGCGCTGGTTCCTGAAGAGCCTGCAAAGCCGCCATGAAACCCTGCTCAAGGTGGCACGCTGTATCGTGGATCGCCAGCATGGTTTCTTCGAATACGGTGACGAAGCAATGAAACCGTTGGTACTGCGCGACATCGCGGAAACCGTGGAAATGCACGAGTCCACCATCTCACGGGTCACCACCCAGAAATACATGCATACCCCTCGTGGGATTTTTGAGTTCAAATTTTTCTTTTCCAGCCACGTGGGTACCGCCGATGGCGGCGAATGTTCCGCCACCGCCATCCGCGCCATCATCAAGAAGCTGGTGGCGGCGGAAAATACCGTAAAACCCTTGAGTGACAGCAAAATCGCCGATCTGCTCGCCGACCAGGGAATCAATGTCGCGCGCCGAACGGTGGCAAAGTATCGTGAGGCGATGTCTATCCCTCCTTCCAATGAACGCAAACGCCTGGCTTAGGCAAGAACGAGGAGTACCTGAATGAACATCAATCTGACCGGACATCATGTGGACATCACCGAACCACTGCGTGAGTACGTGAACAGCAAGTTCGACCGCCTGGAACGGCATTTCGATCATGTAACCGATGTCCACGTGGTACTGGGCGTGGAGAAGCTGCGTCACAAGGCGGAAGCCACCATGCACATCAGCGGTGGCACCCTGTTCGCCGATGCCATCGAAGAAGACATGTACGCCGCTATCGATGGTTTGGTGGACAAGCTGGATCGCCAGGTGAAGAAGCACAAGGAAAAGGTCACAGATCACCATAGCGCCGAAGGTTCCATCAAGACCCAGTTCTAATCATTCGCTAAGGAGCCCCGTTGTTGTAACGGGGCTCACGGGCCGCACGTCATGCATATTACGCAACTACTCACCGCTGATCGAATCGCCTGCCAACAGGAACTCGCCAGCAAGAAACGGGTACTGGAAGCCCTGGCGGGTCTGCTCGCCGCGAGTATCCCGAGCCTCGCGGAAGTGGATATCTTCGACAGTCTGCTCAACCGGGAACGGCTCGGCAGCACGGGCCTCGGCACCGGCGTGGCCATTCCCCACGGCCGCATGACCGGCATCGATGCGCCCGTCGGCGCCATCATTACCCTGAAGAACGGCGTGGATTATGACGCCGTGGATCACCAGCCCGTAGACCTGCTGTTCGCCCTGGTGGTGCCCGAGGCCTCCACAGACGAACACCTGCAAATCCTGGCCGCCCTGGCCCGGATGTTCAGCGATCGCAAGCTCTGCGAGAACCTGCGCGCCAGCCAGGACGCCGAGCAACTACTGCGCGTGCTGGATGGCTGGGAACTACACCGCGCCACCGCATGAACGAGACGCCCACGGTCCAGAGTCTGTTCGAAGCCCTGCGCGACAGACTTGGCCTGCGGTGGGTAACCGGGAAGGATCACGGGGCGAACCCGCTCCGTGGCGACCAGATCCAGGACCCCGACGTATCCCTGGCCGGCTATCTCAATCTCATTCACCCCCACCGCATCCAGGTAATCGGCGCGAGCGAATTTGCCTGGTTGCGCCAATTGCGCAAGAACACCCGCCTGGACAGCCTGGACCTGCTGTTCTCGGGCATATCCGATCTGGTCATCATGGCAGATGGACAAAAGGCGGGGGAGGAGATGTTGCAGCGTACCAAGGGTTCCTCCACACCCATCTGGTCTTCCACCCGCCCCTCCCAATACCTGGTTGAACATCTGCAGTATCACCTCGGCAACCTGTTGGCGAAAAAAACCACCCTGCACGGAGTCTTCATGGAAATCATGGGGGTCGGGGTACTGATCGCAGGCGATGCCAGCATTGGAAAGAGCGAACTGGCACTGGAACTGGTCGCCCGCGGCCATCGCCTGGTGGCGGACGACGCGCCGGAGTTCGCCCGCCTGGCGCCGGACATCCTCAATGGCCGCTGCCCGCCCATGCTGGAGGATTTCCTCGAGGTGCGCGGCCTGGGCATCCTGAATATCCGCTCCATGTTCGGTGATAGCGCCATCAAGCAGAATCGCAACCTGCGCCTGATCATACGCCTCGAGGATATGAGCGACTCCCAGATCCGTACCATCGACCGCTTGCAGGGCAGCCGTGCCACACGCACCATACTGGGAGTCGATATCCCGGAAATCACCCTGCCGGTGGCACCGGGACGCAACCTCGCGGTACTGGCCGAGGCGGCGGTACGCAACCACCTGCTGTACCTGAAGGGCCGTGACGCCAGCGCTGAATTCATCGCGCGCCAGACCCATTTCATGGACAATGCATCCTCATGAAGCTACTGATCATCAGCGGCCTGTCGGGCTCGGGCAAGAGCGTCGCCCTGCATACCCTGGAGGACATCGGGTTCTACTGCATCGACAATCTTCCCGTGGGCCTGCTGGCCACCTTCGCCCGGCACCTGATGGAGGAAAGCAGCAACCGGGCGCCGGAGCGGGTAGCCATCGGTATCGATGCGCGTAACCATCCCGACCAGCTGCAGCGTTTCGGCACCATTCTCGGCGAACTGCGCGCCCAGGACATCGAATGCCAGATCATCTTTCTGCAGGCCGATGAGCCGACCCTGCTCAAGCGCTTCAGCGAAACACGCCGCAAGCACCCCCTGAGCGGCAAAGAAGTTTCCCTGGCCGATGCCATCGCCCGGGAACGGGAACTGTTAAACCCCATTGCCCAAAATGCCAACCTGTTCATCGATACCAGCCACACCAATGTGCACCAGCTGCGCGACCTGGTACAGGAACGGGTCGGCTCCGTCGAAAACCGCGACCTGTCCCTGCTGTTCGAATCCTTCGGCTTCAAGCACGGCATACCCGGCGATGCGGATTTCGTCTTCGATGCTCGTTGTCTGCCCAACCCTCACTGGGATCCAAACCTGCGCCCTCTTACCGGTCGCGACCAGGCCGTAGCGGATTTCCTCGACCAGCATGAACTGGCACTGACCATGTACGAACACATCCGTGATTTCCTGCAATACTGGCTACCGCATTTCAAGGCCGACAAACGCAGCTACCTGACCGTGGCCATCGGTTGCACCGGCGGCCAACACCGTTCGGTGTACCTCACCGAACGGCTGGCCACCTGGTTCCGGGAACACCACCAGAACGTCGCCCTGCGCCACCGGGAATTGCCATGAGCGTCGGCCTGCTGATCATCACCCACGGTCACCTCGGCCCGGCCCTGCTGAAATCCGCCACCGACATTCTCGGCAGCTGCCCCCTGGCCGCAAAGACCCTGGAAGCCGCCAGCGACTGCAATCCCGACACCATTTTCGAACAGGCACGGGCAGCAGCCGTGGCTCTGGACAGCGGGGACGGGGTCCTGGTACTGACCGACCTGTTCGGTTCCACGCCCAGCAACATCGCCTGTCGCCTGCAGCGAACCTGCAAGGCCAATGTCATCGCCGGGATCAACCTGCCCATGCTGGTGCGAGTGCTCAACTATCCTTCCCTGCACCTCGACGAACTGACCCACAAGGCCATCAGTGGCGGTCGCGATGGTGTAATGCTTTGCAAACCCAGGATCGACCGCTGACATGCCTCAACTGGACTGTGAAATCATCAACAAGCTGGGACTGCATGCACGTGCAGCGGCCAAGCTCGTCACCCTCGCTTCGCAATTCGATAGTGATATCCAGATCGGCCGCAACGGCCAGAAGGTCAATGGGAAGAGCATCATGGGTGTGATGCTGCTGGCGGCATCCAAGGGCTCCACCATCACCATCTATGCCGATGGCGGGGATGCCGATCAGGCCGTCCAACAAATCGGCGACCTGATTGCACGTCGTTTCGAGGAGGCCGAATAGGGTCTGGCCATGTCCTTCATTCTCTCCGGCATCGGCGTTTCACGCGGCATTGTCATCGGCAAGGCACACGTATTGCAGCAGGATGCCCTGGAGGTTCGCGAGCAGCATATCGCCATCGAGGAGGTGGACCGGGAGGTACGGCGCTACCAACAGGCCGTGGATGTAGCCAGCCGGCAACTGAGTGCCATTCGCGACCAGATTCCCGAGGCCACGCGCAAGGACATCGTCGAGTTCATCGATACCCACCTGCTCATGCTGCAGGACTCCAGCCTGGTACAGGTACCGGTTCAATCCATACGCGAACAGCAGTGCAATGCCGAGTGGGCCCTGAAACTGCAGCAGGAAGCCCTGGCGGCGGTGTTCGATGAAATGGACGATCCCTACCTTCGCACCCGCAAGGATGATGTCAACCATGTCATCCATCGCATCCTGCGTATCCTGATCTCCGGGGCGCAGGATCATGGCAACGTCGCTTTCGACCTCACAGGCACCGTCGTCTTCGCCAGCGACCTGACCCCCTCGGACACGGTATTGCTGCATCACCAGGGCGTGGCAGCCTTCGTCACCGAATTCGGCGGCCCCCTGTCCCATACCGCGATCCTTGCCCGCAGCCTGGGCATCCCCGCCATCGTCGGCGCGCACAGTGCGCGGCGCTACATCCAGGACAATGAAACCATCATCCTGGATGGCGAGCAGGGCCTGATATTGGCCGGTGCCGATGCCGGCCTGCTGTCTCACTACCGGCGACTGCAGGATGCGGAAAGTGATCGACGGGAAAACCTGGAGCTTCTGAAGGGCACCGCCGCCATAACCCGCGACGGGATACGCGTGCAGCTGCTGTCCAATATCGAGCTACCCCAGGACATGGAGCGCACCCTGGCCGTGGGCGCCGAAGGTATCGGCCTGTATCGCACCGAATTCCTGTTCATGAATCGCCCGGACATCCCTTCCGAGGAAGAACAGCTGGAACAGTACCGGTCGGTGATCCAGGCCATGGAGGGCCTGCCGGTCACCATCCGCACCCTGGATCTCGGTGCCGACAAGAAGGTGGACAGCGGGCCGCTGCCCGAGCGCAGCAGCAGCAACCCGGCCTTGGGCCTGCGCGCCATCCGCCTGTGCCTCAAGGACCTGGACCTGTTCCGCCCCCAGCTGCGTGCCATCCTGCGCGCCTCCGCCGCGGGTCCCACGCGCATCATGATTCCCATGCTGTCGAACCTGCAGGAACTCAACCAGGTGCTGGGCCTGTTGGAAGAAACCAAGGAACAGTTGCGCACCGAGGGCCATACCTTCGATCCCCACTTGCCCATCGGCGGCATGATCGAGATCCCCGCTGCCGCCCTTACCGCACCCTGCTTCGCCGCAAAACTGGACTTCATGTCCATTGGCACCAACGACCTGATCCAGTACACCCTGGCCATCGACCGCATCGACGACGAGGTGGCCTATCTCTATGACCCCCTGCATCCGGCGGTACTGCGCCTCATCCAGCTTATTATCCAGGCTGGCCAGGCCGCGGATATTCCCGTGTCCATGTGCGGTGAAATGGCCGGAGACCCGCGTTTCACCCGGCTGCTGCTGGGCATGGGCCTCACCCAATTCAGCATGTACCCCTCCAGCATCCTGGAAGTAAAGGACTGCATCACCCGCTGTTCCAAGCATGAGGCGCAACAGCAAGTGGAGAGCATCATCGCTTGCAATGACCTGCAGGAAATCCATGGCCGCCTGGACAGCCTGAACCAGGACAACAAGCGCCGCCGTTGAAACCCCCACGCACCACAGCCACCCGGGATCCCATGCACGAACAAGACAACGAAAGGTACGATGAGCCGCCCAGCAAGTCACAGCGCAGGCGTGACATGGAGGCCCTGCAGGCGCTCGGCGAGGAGTTGGTCGGCCTGCCCGCCACCGCACTGCGGAACATCCCTATGCCCGATAC
>DATHUT010000377.1:0-7225 GCA_035462005.1 Gammaproteobacteria bacterium
GCGCGGCTCGATGGGTGGCTGCTGGGCCTGGCCCACCCGCACCACCTGTTCGTGGGCACGCGCCAGGGCGCGATCCAGGAAGGCGCGCGGGTTCGGGATGGGACCGTCCTGCTCGCGAAACAGGCGACTCAGGGTATCCACTGTCGTCTGCGCCGCCAGGTCGCCCCGGGCGTGGCCACCCATGCCGTCGGCTACCACCAGCAGGGCGCGCTCCTCGCTGTGGCGGATGACACAACGGTCCTGGTTGCTGGCGCGATTGCCGAGGCGGTTGGTCAGTGCGTACTGGTAGCGCATCGCCCGGCTTCCCTCGCTCAGCCCTTGCCCAGCAGGGTACTGGCCAGTTTGCCCAGGGTCGAGGCCGGTTCATCCACCGGCGGCTCCACTTCCTTGCGCAGCAGCTCCTGCAGGACGGCGACGTTCTGGGGACGCAACAAGGGATCCACCTCCATGGCCCAGTCGATGGCCTGCAGCAATTCGTCCGAATAGCGTTTGCGAAAGGCCAGGCTGGCGGGTTTGAGCTCGTCACACACGCGCCGCTCGCGGGCGTCGACCGGGGCGCGGCCCTCGATGCAGGCCCGCATGGTGGCACCAATGGCATAGATGTCCGTCCAGGGTCCCACATAGCCGTTGGGTTCATACTGCTCCACGGGCGAGAAGCCGGGGCTGACCACCTGGCCCGGCTGCGCCCGCCGGCTTTCACCGAAGCCGTGAACGGCGCCAAAGTCCAGTAACAGCGGCTGGCCACCAGGACGAATATGGATGTTGCCGGGCTTGATGTCCAGGTGGAGGATATCGCGCGAATGCAGCAGCGCCAGCCCATCCAGCAGGGGCGGGAACACGGTGCGCAAAAAGCGCTCGCTGAGCCGGCCCTTGCGCGCCTGCAGGTAATCCTGCAGGTTCTTGCCCTCCTCGAAGGGCATGACCATGTACACCGTGCCATTGTCCTGGAAGAAGTTGAGTACCCGTACAATGTTTGCGTGCTTCAGGTTGGCCAGGGTGCTGGCCTCCTGGAAGAACAGCTTGCGGCCACGATTGAGCTTTGCCGCCTCCGCCTCGCCCAGGGGCACGACCTGGCCAGCGGCGTCGCGCTCGGCCAGTCGGGTGGGCAGGTACTCCTTGATGACCACCACCTGGCCAGTGGCCAGTTCGGTACCCAGGTAGACGATGCTGAAGCCGCCGCCGCCCAGCACACGCTCGAAACGATAGCCGTCCAGTTCGGTGCCGGCAGGCAGACTTTGCAGTGACTTGCTCATGAAACTCCGTAGCGGGCGCGACCGGGGCTGGGCCCGGTTCCCTGGACGCCCGGGAAGGCTTACCATTCCCCCTTCATCGGCCAGCGGAATGAGGTACTTGAGATGATCCGCAGCATGACCGCCTTCGCCCGTGCCGAGGCGGACACCGATCTCGGCGCCCTCGCCTGGGAATTGCGCTCCGTCAACCATCGCTACCTGGAAGTCAGCCTGCGGCTGCCCGAGGAACTGCGCGGCCTGGAACCGGCGGTACGGGAACGGGTGGGGCGGTCCCTGGGCCGGGGTAAGGTGGACTGCAGCCTGCGCTACCGCCCCGCGGCCGACACCAACGCCCCCCTGCAGCTCGACCCGGAGGTGGTGGAGAGGGTGGGCCGCGCCTGTGCCGAGATCGGCGTCCAGCTCGGCCAGATCGCGCCCCTGAACCCCCTGGAATTACTGCGCTGGCCCGGCGTGCAGCGAGACACCGAGCGCGACCTCACCCCCCTGGCCGAGACCGCCGGCGGCCTGCTGGACCAGGCTCTGGAGGAATTGCGCGCCACCCGTGAGCGCGAGGGCGCACAGATCCACGAGCTGCTGACCAGCCGCTGCGCCACCATGGAAGAACTGGTGGCCGCGGAACGGGCCCGCTTGCCCCAGGTGCGGGCCCGCCTGCGCGACAAGCTCGGCGCCCGGCTGGCGGAACTGCAGGCCCAGGTGGATCAGGACCGACTGGAGCAGGAACTGGTGTTCCTGGCCCAGAAAATGGACGTGGATGAGGAACTGGATCGCCTGGAGGGCCATATCGCCGAGGTACGCCGGGTGCTGGAGCGCCCGGAACCCGTGGGCCGGCGGCTGGATTTCCTCATGCAGGAATTCAACCGCGAGGCCAACACCCTGGGCTCCAAGTCCGCCGACACCGACACCACCCGCACCGCCGTGGAGCTCAAGGTGCTCATCGAGCAGATGCGCGAGCAGGTGCAGAACGTGGAATAACCATTATATTCACCGCTCAAAAATTCCAAACAGCGAGACCGATATGACCCAGCCCACCGGCACCCTGTACATCATTTCCGCCCCCTCCGGCGCCGGCAAGACCAGCCTGGTGAAGGCCATGCTTGGCGAATTGGAGGACGCCAGCGTTTCCGTCTCCCACACCACCCGCGCCATGCGCCCCGGGGAGAAAAATGGAGTGGACTATCATTTTACAGAGAAGACGGAATTTGAGGCCATGGTGGCCCGGGGCGACTTCCTGGAACACGCACAAGTCTTTGATAATTATTACGGAACCAGCAAGTCTGGCGTGCAGGGCCAGCTCGCCGCCGGCCAGGATGTGATCCTCGAGATCGACTGGCAGGGTGCCCGCCAGGTGCGCGACTGGCAGCCCCGGGCCATCAGCATCTTCGTCCTGCCGCCCTCCCGGGAGGCCCTGGAGGAGCGGCTGCGGGGGCGTGGCACCGACAGCGACGAGATCATTCAGCGGCGCATGCGCGATGCCGTCAGCGAGATGAGCCACTACCCCGAGTACGACTATCTGGTCATCAATGACCGCTTCGAAACCGCCCTGGTGGAACTGAAGGCCATCCTCCTGGCCCAGCGCCAGCGCCTGGCCCTGCAGCAGTCGCGCCACCCGGGTCTTTTGGAGGCCTTGCTGGCCCCTGCATGACGATTCGGTTACACTCTGCGACCCGCTGCACAGACCCGAACTCAGGTGGAATATGGCCCGTATTACCGTAGAAGATTGCCTGGAAAACGTCGATAACCGCTTTCAGCTGGTGCTGGTGTCCACCAAGCGTGCCCGTCAGCTCGCTAACGGCGCCGAGCCCTTCGTAGCCTGGGAAAACGACAAGCCCACGGTGGCCGCCCTGCGCGAAATCGCCGAGGGCCATGTCGGCCCCGCGATCCTCGACGAGCCCGTACGCGAAGAGCCGGAGATCGTCATTGACCTGGCCGCCGACCTGGACCTCGACCAGGAACCCCCGGCCGCACCGCCCGCCGAATAAGCCTTCCCCGACCCGGGCCCCCTTGCCCGGGTCCGCAACACCCCGCCCAGCCCCTCCATGACCGGTGTTGAAGTGAACGGGATTACCCTATGATGGGTCCCTCGAACCATGGCCGCACCAACCTGGCGCGCCACCACCACGGGGACAGGAACAGGGCCACGATGACAGGGGAACCGGAACGTCTGCATGAGGACAAGCCGCGCTTTCTGATCAGCGACCTGTGCCGCAGCCTGGAGAGCTACCTGGAACCGGACCAGGTGCAGGACGTTTACCGCGCCTACCTGTTCAGCGCCGAGGCCCACGAGGGCCAGCACCGCAAGTCCGGCGAACCCTACATCTACCACCCCATCGCCGTGGCGCAGATCCTCGCCGAGATGCACATGGACCACCAGAGCATCATGGCGGCCATTCTCCATGACGTGATCGAGGACACCCAGAGCTCGAAGGAAACGGTGGCGCGTCTGTTCGGCGAGGAAGTGGCCGAACTGGTGGACGGGGTGTCCAAGCTCACCCAGATCAGCTTCGAGAGCAAGGCCGAGGCCCAGGCGGAAAACTTTCGCAAGATGATGCTGGCCATGGTGCGCGACATCCGCGTCATCCTGGTGAAACTCGCCGACCGCCTGCACAACATGCGCACCCTGGGCGTCATGCGCCCCGACAAGCGCCGTCGCATCGCCCGCGAGACCCTGGACATCTACGCGCCCATCGCCAACCGCCTCGGCATCAATGCCATCCGTCTGGAGTTGGAAGAGCTGGGCTTCGAGGCCATGTACCCCGTGCGCTACCGGGTGCTGCGCGAGGCGGTGCGCAAGGCGCGCGGCAACCGCAAGGAGATCCTCAACAAGATCGAATCGGCAATCCGCAACCGGCTCGAACAGGAACACATGAATTGCAGCATCTCCAGCCGCGAGAAGCATCTCTACAGCCTTTATAAAAAGATGCGTGGCAAGTCCCTGTCCTTCTCCGAGGTCATGGATGTCTACGCCTTCCGCATCCGGGTCGCGCGGGTGGATGACTGCTACCGGGTGCTGGGCATGATGCACAATCTCTACAAGCCAGTGCCCGGCCGCTTCAAGGACTACATCGCCATCCCCAAGGCCAATGGTTACCAGTCGCTGCACACCGTTCTGTTCGGCCCCTACGGCGTGCCCATCGAGGCACAGATCCGCACCGAGGACATGGACCGCGTCGCCGAGGCGGGCATCGCCGCCCACTGGCTGTACAAGACCGGCGAGGGCAGCAGCAACAGTGCCGCCACGCGCGCCCGCGAATGGCTGCGCGGACTGCTGGAGATGCAGCAGAAGGCGGGCAACTCCCTGGAGTTTCTCGAGAACGTCAAGATCGACCTGTTCCCCGACGAGGTCTATGTGTTCACCCCCGCCGGCGACATCATGAACCTGCCGCGCGGCGCCACCGCCGTGGACTTCGCCTATGCGGTGCATACCGACGTGGGCAATACCTGCATCGCCACCAAGATCGACCGGCGTCTGTCACCGCTGCGCACGCCGCTGCTCAACGGCCAGACCGTCGAAGTCATCACCGCGCCCGGCGCCCATCCCAATCCCGCCTGGCTCAACTACGTGGTCACCGCCAAGGCGCGCTCCAATGTGCGTGCCTACCTCAAGAACCTCAAGCAGAACGAGGCGGAAAGCCTGGGCCGGCGGCTGCTGGAAAAGGCCATGGCCGGCCAGGGCATGTCCCTCGATGCACTGCAAGAGGAGCAATGGACGCAACTACTGGGGGAGTGCAATATCGCCCGGCCCGAGGATCTGTTCGTGGATATCGGTATGGGCAACCGCACCGCCGCCCTGGTGGCACGCAGCCTGCTCGCCTCGCAAAGCGCGGAGGGCGGGCAGCCGGCCTTCTCCACCTCCACCGGCACCACTCTCCCACTCGCAATCCGCGGCACCGAAGGCATGGTGGTCAATTTCCCGCGCTGCTGCCATCCCATCCCCGGTGACAAGATCGTCGGCTTCATCAGCGCCGGCCGCGGCCTGGTGATCCACCGCGAAGGCTGCAACAACCTGATGGAACTGCGCGACCGCCCGGACAAGTGGGTGGACGTGGCCTGGGAACCGAATGTGGATGGCGAGTACGCCGCCGATGTGCGCGTGGAAGTGAAAAATCAGCGCGGTGTACTGGCCACCATCGCCGCCGCCATCTCCGAGACCGGCTCCAATATCGAGAACGTCTCCATCGAGGAACGCGATGGCCTCGACACCAGCATGAGCTTCACCATCCTGGTGCGTGACCGCCAGCACCTGGCCCGGGTCATGCGCAGGGTGCGCAACATTCCCGAGGTGATGCGCATAAGTCGGGGACGGCGGTAGGAGCGGCCTCAAGGTGAGACCGCGTAGCGGTCGAGAGAGTGCCCTGGGGCATGGCCGCGAACATTCGCGGGCAGAACCCGCTCCTACAGAGGCTGTTATCGTCATTCCGGCGCATGCCGGAATCTAGTAATTCAAGACCATGGATTCCGGCATGCGCCGGAATGACGGATTCCTGTGCCTGGGCGTGCTATTTCCCGCCGCACCCACTGTGGCACAATCTCATCCAGCAATTCATCAAGGAGCATGGCATGGCCCGTGAAATCATCCATACCGACCAGGCCCCGCAGGCCATCGGCACCTATTCCCAGGCGGTGAAGACCGGCTCCACCGTCTATATGTCCGGCCAGATCCCGTTGGTTCCCGACACCATGGAACTGGTGGAAGGCAACATGCAGGCGCAGATCCGCCGCGTGTTCGACAACCTCGCCGCCGTGGCGCAGGCCGCCGGCGGCAGTCTCGCCGATGTCGCCAAGCTCAATATCTTCCTTACCGACCTCGCCCACTTCCCCCTGGTGAACGAGATCATGGCTGAGTATTTCCAGCAGCCCTACCCGGCACGTGCCGCCATTGGCGTGGCTTCCCTACCGCGCGGCGCCGGTGTGGAGATGGACGCTATCCTGGAGCTGGGTGGCTGAGTCCCGGTCAGTCTCCGGTGCCCGGCCCATGGACGCGCCCGTCACCCGCCTCGACCGCATTCCCGTCACCGCGCTGAAGGGCGTCGGTCCGCGCAGCGCGCCCAAGCTGCACAAGCTCGGCCTGGAGACGGTACAGGACCTGCTCTTTCACCTGCCGTTGCGCTACGAGGACCGCACCCGGGTGGTGGCCATGGGCGCGCTGCGCGCCGGCCAATGGGCCGTGGTGGAAGGCCAGGTGGACCTGGCCGAGGTGAAGTTCGGCAAGCGCCGTTCCCTGCTGGTGCGCATCAGCGACGGCACCGGCGCGCTCACCCTGCGCTTCTTCCATTTCAGCAAACTGCAGCAGCAGGGTTTCCAGCGTGGCACGCGCATCCGCTGTTATGGCGAGGCGCGACCCGGCGCCGTGACCCTGGAGATGGTGCATCCCGAATACCAGCGCCTGGAGGAGGAGACCGCGCCCGCCGTGGAAGAAAGCCTCACGCCCGTATACCCCGCCACCGAGGGCGTGCATCAGCTGACCCTGCGCCGCCTGACGGACCAGGC
This sequence comes from Gammaproteobacteria bacterium, assembly GCA_035462005.1. Lineage (GTDB taxonomy): Bacteria > Pseudomonadota > Gammaproteobacteria > DSM-19610 > DSM-19610 > JAIVHA01. The sequence goes on from DATHUT010000377.1 coordinate 6,738, forward strand.
CCTGTACGCCCTCGAAGGTCCACACGAGCAGGTGCTGCCCGACTGGCTGCCGCCCGAATTGCTGACAGGCTTCCCCCTCACCGGCCTGGCGGAGGCCATCCGCTACGTGCACCGGCCACCGCCCGAGGCCTCCGTGGCCCAGCTGTTGGAGGGCCGGCATCCCGCCCAGCAACGCCTGGCCTTCGAGGAACTGCTGGCTCATCACCTGAGCCTGCGGCGACTGCGCCACGAGGCGCGCGCCCAGCACGCACCGGTACTGGAAGGCGATGGCGCACTGCGCGCTGCACTGCTCGCGAGCCTGCCCTTCCAGCTCACGGCGGCGCAACGGCGCGTCGGCGAGGAGATCACGACGGACCTGTGCCAGCCCCATCCCATGCTGCGCCTGGTGCAGGGCGACGTGGGTTCCGGCAAGACGCTGGTGGCCGCGGTGGCCGTGCTGCAGGCCATCGAGGCCGGTTGCCAGGCGGCAGTCATGGCGCCTACGGAAC
>DATHUT010000378.1:0-3008 GCA_035462005.1 Gammaproteobacteria bacterium
ATTCACCTGGCGACCGTGCTACGCTCCCTCATCTCCCGCCGGCAGGACCCAGGCAGCCATCATGATCAGACAGGCCACCCCCGAGGACATCAAGTCACTGCTGCGGTTGGAGGAGGAATGCTTCAGCGTCGACCGGCTTTCCCAGCGTTCTTTTCGCTACCTGCTCACCAAGGCCAACGCCGTCACCTTCGTGGATGAGCGGGATGGAGAGATTGCCGGTTATGTCATGCTGCTGTTCAATGCCGGCACCTCGCTGGCGCGTCTGTACTCCATCGCGGTGTCGCCGCGGTTTCGTGGGCGCGACATCGGCAAGGCCCTGGTGGCGGCGGCCGAGGAAGCGGCCCGGGAGCGGGACAGCGTCTATATCCGGCTCGAGGTGCGCAAGGACAACGCCGCTTCCATCGCCCTGTTTGAGCAGGCCGGCTACCGGCGCTTCGGGGAATATGACGACTATTACGAAGATCACATGGACGCCTATCGCTATGAAAGGCGCCTGGTCAGCAATCTCAATGCTGACCTGGCGATGGTGCCCTATTATCAGCAGACACTGGAATTCACCTGCGGTCCCGCCGCGCTGATGATGGCCATGAAGGCCCTGGAATCCGCCGTGGTGCTGGACCGCACCCTGGAGATCCGCATCTGGCGAGAATCCACTACGGTATTCATGACCTCGGGGCATGGTGGTACCAGTCCCTACGGCATGGCACTGGCGGCCGTGCACCGCGGTTTCGAGGCGGAAGTCTTCGTCAATGACGCCTCCGAGCTGTTGGTGGACTCGGTGCGTAGCGCCGAAAAAAAGGAGGTCATGCGCCTTGTGGAGAAGGATTTCCTCGACGAGATGCGCGAGCGTGACATCCCCGTGCATTACCGGAAGGTGGATGTGAACGATATCCGCGCCGCCTTCGATCAGGGAGGGGTGCCTATCGTGTTGATCAGCTCTTATCGTATCTACAAGGAAAAATTTCCGCACTGGGTGGTGGTGACCGGTTTTGATGATCGTTTCATCTACGTGCATGATCCCTATGTGGACGCGGAAAAACACAAGGTACAGGCGGATTGCATCAACATGCCTATCCTGCAGAAGGATTTCCAGCGTATCGCTCGCTATGGGAAGTATGGACAGCGCGCCGCCCTGATTATTCGTCACCCTGGACAGACCCGTCCGGCGCGCCTGGGTGCCGGCAAGGTCAAAGGAAAACGAGGCAAATGACCCGACAAATTATCGTGGTGGAAAACATGGAGGACTGGCCCGCGGGTGATCTTCCCTACACCGTGGTCCACGTGGATGACTACCTGACGTCAGAGGAATATCTCGGTCAGAAGAATATCCTGGTGATCAACCTCTGCCGCAGCTATCGCTACCTGAGCGTGGGGTACTACTGCGCACTGCTGGCGGAGGCGCGCCGACATCGGGTCATTCCCTCGGTGAAATGCATGCTCGATCTGAGCAGCAAGTCCATGTACAGCCTCGATGCCATCAATCTCGAGGAACAGGTGCGTCGAGGTTTTCGCAAGCACAGCCTGGATGGTGGAGCCGACGAATTCGAGATGGATATCATGATGGGGCGCTGTCGTTATGAAAGCCTGCGTGACCTTGCCCGGCAGATCTTCGAATTCTTTCCCTGCCCGCTGTTGCGGGTGCGCTTTCGCCTGCAAGGTGGCTGGCATATCAATTCCATCAAGCCCCTGCCTATTCACCGCCTGGATGAGGATGCCCTGGTGCAGTTCCGCGAGGCGGTCTCCCTGTATATCAAGCGACGCAAGCGGCCCGCCAAGGCGCGCAAACCGGCCCGCTACGACCTGGCGATCCTCCATGATCCCGCTGACCCGCTGCCACCCTCCGATACCCGGGCACTGGCCAATTTTGCCAAGGCCGGCGCTGAATTGGGCATAGAAGTGGACCTGATCCAACGCAAGGACTATGCCCGGCTGGCGGAATACGACGCCCTGTTTATCCGGGATACCACGCGCATCAACCACTATACCTACCGTTTTGCCAAGAAGGCGGAAAGCGAGGGTATGATCGTCATCGACGATCCCCGTTCCATTCAGCTATGTACCAACAAGGTCTACCTGGCGGAGTTGCTCAAGGCCAACCGGGTCCCGGCGCCAAAGACCGTGATCGTGGGCAGGGGTGACCTGGCCGCGGCGGAAGAACGTATCGGTTATCCCATGGTGCTCAAGGTTCCGGATGGGTCCTTTTCGCGGGGTGTGTTCAAGGCGGAAAACCGCGTCCAGATGCACGAGATCAGCCAGTTGCTGTTCCAGTCCTCCGAGTTGGTGCTGGCCCAGGAGTATCTCTATACGGAATTCGACTGGCGTGTGGGTTTACTCAACCGTAAGCCGCTCTATGCCTGCCAGTACTTCATGTCCAAGAAACATTGGCAGATCGTCCACCACGATGCCTCGGGCGGTTTTTCCCAGGGCGGTTTCAAGTGCCTGCCGCTGGAAGATGTGGATCCCGCCGTGCTGAACCTGGCGGAACGAGCCGCCAACCTGATCGGTGACGGCTTGTATGGCGTGGATATCAAGCAGAACGGGCAGGATCTCTATGTCATCGAGATCAATGACAATCCCAGCCTGGATTCCGAGGTGGAGGACTGCGCGCTTAAGCAGGACCTGTACCGTGTCATCATGAAGGAATTCCTGCGCCGTCTGAACGCCAAGCAGCAGGCCTACGAGGATCAGTCGGAGAAACGGAAAAACTGACCCATTTGCTTGCTAGTTGGGCAGCCATTGTTCCAGTTCGATGAAGGGCATGGGGCGTGCGATGAGGTTGCCCTGCGCCAGTTGGCAGGAGTGCTCGCGCAGGAATTTCATCTGACCCATGTTTTCCACGCCACATGCGCTGGCGCGAATTCCCATGCAGTTCGTGAACGCGAGTATGCCGCCGGTAATGGCCATGCTGGTACGGTCGAAGGGCAGTCGACGGATCAGCTTGCGGTCGATCTTCAGACCTCCCAGCGGCAGGTGCATCAGTTCCGACAGGGCGTGATTGTTTCCGCTGA
>DATHUT010000379.1:0-3514 GCA_035462005.1 Gammaproteobacteria bacterium
CCATTCGCGTGGACCTGCGCCGTCAGCCCCTGGTGATCGAGGGCCTGGGCGTGGGCGTGCTGCGCACCGGGTCTTTGTGATTTGCCGGTTCGCGGGCAGAGCCCGCTCCTACAGGCACCCGTAGGAGCGGGCTCTGCCCGCGAACCCTGTCGGCGTGCTCTGAAAGCTCAGCGCCGGCCGGTCAGGCGCAGGGAGTTCAGCACCACCAGCAGGGAGCTGGCGGACATGCCCAGGGCCGCCATCCAGGGGGTGAGGATGCCCGAGGCGGCCACCGGTAGTGCGATGAGGTTATAGCCCAGCGCCCAGTAGAGGTTCTGGCGAATGATGCGCACCGTGTCCCGCGCCGTGCGCACGGCGATGGGCAGGTGGCGGAGCTGCTCGGACAACAGGATCATGTCGGCGCTGGCCTGGGCCAGTTCGGTGCCGTTGGCCATGGCCACGGACACCTGGGCGGCGGCCAGCACCGGGGCGTCGTTGACACCGTCCCCCACCATGGCCACCACGGCGCCGTTCGCCTGCAGGGCGCGGATCCGTTCCAGCTTGTCCGCCGGGGTCATGCGTCCCGCATAGTGGCCGATGCCCAGGGTCTCGGCCACGCGCCGCACCGGCGCCGTACCATCTCCGCTCAGCAGTTCTACCTCCAGTCCCAGGGCCTGGAGCTCGGCGATGGCTTCACGGGCATCGGCGCGCAACTGGTCCGAGAGCACGAACAGGGCCAAGCCGCCGTCCGCGTCACCCAGTACCACCAGGCTGGCATCGGGGCGGCGCGCGGCCGCGGCCAGCACCTCGGCATGCTCCGCCGCGCGCGCATGGGCGGGGGTGCCGATACGATACTCCCGTCCCTCGATCCGACCCGTCATGCCCTGGCCCGGGGTGGCTAGGCTGTCGTGCGCCCCCAGCCCGGTCTCCCGGGCGCTGAACACCCGGGCAATGGGATGCTCGGAGCCGCGCTCCAGGGCGGCGGCGAGGACCAGGCAACGTTCCTCATCCACGCCGGGACGCAGCGGGATGACTTCGTCGAGCTGCAGTTCCCCGGTGGTCAGGGTGCCGGTCTTGTCGAACAGGATATGGTGGATCTGGGCCAGGGCCTCCAAGGCATGGCCACGGGTGGTGACCAGCCCGAGGCGCGTCAGACCGCCGGTGGCGGCCGTCACGGCCACGGGGGTGGCCAGGGCCAGGGCGCAGGGGCAGCTCACCACCAGCATGGCCACCATGACCCAGAAGGCCTGTCCAGGGTCGACCTGCCACCACACCAGTCCCGCCAGGGCGGTGAGTGCCAGGATGGTGAGGACGAACCAGCCGGTGCCGCGCTCGGCCAGGTGGGCAATGGGCGGCTTCTCGGTCTGGGCGCGGTCCAGCAGACGCTGGATGGCGGACAGGGTGGTGTCGGCACCGGTCTTGTCCACCCGCATCAGCAGCGGACTTTCCACATTGACACTGCCGGCGATCAGGCCGTCACCGGCCTGGCGGGTATGGGGCAGGCTCTCGCCGGTGAGCAGGGACTCGTTTACCGAACTGACGCCCTCCAGCACCGTGCCGTCCGCGGGCACGGCATCACCGGGCCGGATGCGCACCCGGTCGCCGGGGCGCAGGTCGGCGATTGCCACCGTCTCCTCGCCCTGTTCCCCCACGCGCAAGGCCATGGCGGGCAACAGGCGCATGAGGGCCTCGGCGGCCTGGCCGGCACGCTGGCGAGCGCCCAGCTGCAGGAACTGGCTGGTGAGCAGGAAGAACACGAACATGGTGACGGACTCGAAATAGACCTCGCCGGTGCGGGTCCAGGTGGCCCAGCTGCTGGCCAGCCAGGTGCTGCCGATGGCCAGTGCCACCGGCACATCCATGCCCACCCGGCGATTGCGGGCATCGCGCCAGGCATTGATGAAAAATCCCTGGCCGCTGTACAGCACCACCACCGAGGCGATCAGCAGGCTCACCCAGCGGAAGAAATGCTCCAGCTCGGCATCGATGCCGTAGTAGTCACCGGCATACATGGCCACCGCCAGCATCATCACCTGCATCATGCCCAGGCCGGCCACCGCCAGGCGCTTCAGCAGGTGACCACGCTCGCGCCGGTACAGTTCGTCCTGGCGATGGGGATCGTAGGGGTGGGCGATGTAGCCGATGGCGGCGATGGCCGCCAGCACCTCGCTCAAGTGGATGACGTTGTCGTCCCAGCGCAGGCGGGCACGGCGTGTCGCGAAGTTGATACTGAATTCCAGTACCCCGGGCAGGCTGCCCACGTGGCGCTCGTTGAGCCAGACGCAGGCGGCGCAGACAATGTTTTCCAGGATCAGCGCCGCTTCGCGCACACTGCCGGCCTCGCTGCGCACGAAGCTCTGCTGGACCTCCGGGCGATCGTAGAGATCGAGCTGGCGCAGGGCCTCGGGTACCAGTTCGGGGCTGCCGGGAGTGGGCGTGGCGGTGCGGTAGCGGTAGAAGTCGGTCAGGCCGCCGGCAACGATGGCCTGGGCCACCGCCTGGCAGCCGGGGCAGCACATGGCCCGTTCCTGGCCGTCGATGCGGACCTGGTAGTGACTGCCCGGGGGTACCGCTAGGCCACAGTGGTAGCAGTCCTCCGGCACTCTGGCCTGGGGAGTGGACATGGGGTCGCCGCTACGCTGCGGTGCCGGCGCGCACGGCGTCCTTGTAGTCCTGGTAGAGACGGGTCATGCGCTGCCACAGCGCGCCAGGCTTGCCGTCGCGCACGGCCTTCCCGTCCAGCTCGGTGACGGGCAGGATCTCGCGCGTGGAGCTGGTGAGCCAGATCTCGTCGGCCGTGTCCAGGTCCGCGGCGGAGATGTCCTCCTCGCGGCAGGGAATCCCGTGCTGGCCGGCCAGTTCCAGCACCAGGTCGCGGGTGATGCCGGGCAGCAGCTTGGCGCTCTTCGGCGGAGTGCGCAGCACACCGTCGCTGACCACGAACAGGTTGCTGGCGGCGCCCTCGTTGGCCAGGCCATCGCGCACCAGGATCGCCTCGCCGGCGCCGGCATCGAGGGCCTGCTGGCGCGACAGCACATTGGCCAGCAAGGTGATGGTCTTCAGATGGCAATGCTGCCAGCGGCTGTCGGGCAGGCGGATGGCACTCACCCCGTGACGCGCCAGCTCGGGGGAGGGCGCCGGAATCGGGCTGCTCATGGCCAGTACGGTGGCATGCTCCGGCACGGGGAAGGCGTGGTCGCGTTTCGGGGCCACGCCGCGGGTGACTTGCAGATACAAGGACTGGTCATCACGGGCATCATCTGGATCGCGGTTGCGGCGCAGCAGTTCCTCCAGCACCTCGCGCCAGGCGGCGCGGGTCAGTGGGTTGCCGAGACGGATGCCGTCCAGGCTGTTCTGCAGCCGGTCCAGGTGCGGCTCCAGACGAAACAGCCGACCGCCGTAGGCGGGGATCACCTCGTAGACGCCATCCCCGAACAGGAAACCGCGATCCATGATGGAAACGCGCGCCTGGTCCTGGGGTTCGAATGTGCCGTTCAGGTAGACCGTGGTCATGGGTGGGGTTCCGGAGTGTGAA
>DATHUT010000380.1:0-1952 GCA_035462005.1 Gammaproteobacteria bacterium
CCAGCGCTTCCTCAAGGCCCGCTACGCCCTGGGCCATGACACGGACATGATGCGCCGCAAGTTTCACTTCGAGCTCGGCCCACTCAAGGCCAACATCTTCAGCCAGGTGTTGGACAGTCGCGCGGCCCTCTGGGTGCGTTCGCCCGTGGAGCCGAAACTCAAGCGCCTGCTGACCCCGGCGGTGCAGGCCATCACCGAAGATGCGCCTTTCTTTGCCATGCCCATCGAGATCCAGGGTAAGGTCATAGGATTGTTCTATGCCGATCGCAATCCCAGTGGACGGTCCCTGGATGAGGAGAGCTACAACAGCTTCCGCCACTTTGGTCTGCAGGCCAATATGGCGCTGACCTTTCTTACTTCCCGGCGCTGAGAGGCATGATCCTGGCGCCGTAGCCGCTCCTGCAGGTGTCTTTCCCCAGCGGGAGCCACCGCCCGGCTCAGGCCGATGGCGGTACATCCAACCACTCGCGCCAGGCTTCGAACAGCCCGGGATCGAGGGCCGCAATGGCGGAACGGGTGTGGAGACCGGCCTGATACACCGGTCGACCATCCAGGGCAATGGAGTGGCCACCGGCCTCCTGCAGGATCAGGTGGCCGGCGGCGTAGTCCCACAGTTTCTGGCCACCATGCAGGTAGATCTGCACGCGTCCGCAGGCCAGCCAGCACCAGTCCAGTGCCACGGCACCGAAGCTGCGCTGGGAGGCATAGGGTGGACGCCGGGTCAGTCGCGCCACCAGGTCGGCGGGGAGGCGCTTGAAGTCCACCAGTGCCAGGGTCTCATGCAGGCTGAGCCTGGCGGGGTCCGCCTGCAGGGGCTGATCGTTCAGCCATGCCCCCTGACCGCGGAGGGCGCTGAAACATTCCTCGCGGCTGGGATCGTAGACGATGGCCAGTTGCACCCCGTCCATCCCCAGGAAGGCCAGCGATACGGCATAGTAGGGAATGCCGCTGGCGAAGTTGTTGGTGCCATCCAGGGGGTCGAGACACCAGACCCCCTGGTCCAGGTTCCCCAGTGCCTGTTCCTGTTCGGCGTGGGTCATCTCCTCGCCCAGGAAGGCGTGTTGCGGCCACGTGTCTCGCAGGGCGGTGCGGATACGCTGCTGCACCACCAGGTCGGCCTCGGTGACGATGCTGCCATCGGCCTTGTGTCGCCGGCGGATGTGACAGCGATGGGGAAGCTCCTCGCGGGCAATGCCGATGACCAGGTCACGGGCACGGGCCAGTTCCTGCAGGGTCATGGTCAGAGTCGTTCCAGTTCCACGGGCCCCTCGGGCTGGCGGGCGATCTTGCCGCGCAGGTCATAGAGGGCCGCCTGCAGGCCTTCCTCGATGGAGGGATGGTAGAAGGGCATGCGCAGCAGGTCGAAGACCGTGAGGCCACGCTGGATGGACCAGGCCAGCAGGTGCGCGAGGTTCTCGCCCTTGGGGGCGATCAGGCTGGCGCCCAGCAGGCGGCCATCCTCCTTGTCCGCATAGACGCGGATCATGCCCTTGTTCTTGCCCATGATGAGGGCGCGGCCCAGGGGGCCGAGCTTGACTTCGCCGATGGCGATGCGTTCCGGGTCCAGATCGTTCCAGGCACTGCCCACCACGGCGATGTTGGGGTCGCAGAAGTTGATGGCCAGCGGTGTCTGGCGCTTGAATGCCAGCGGCCGTTCCTGCACGGCATTGTAGCCGGCGATGCGGCCCTCGGCACCGGCCTCGTGGAGGATGGCGCGTTCGCCGGTGACATCACCGGCGATGAACACCGGCAGGTCGCCCACCTGCATGCTGTGGGGATCGAAGGACGGTAGTCCGCCTTCATCCAGGGGAACGCCGAGCGTCTCCAGGCCCAGGCCTTCCACGTTGGGCCGACGCCCCATGGCCGCCAGCACCCGCTCCACCAGCACCGACTGATCTCCCGCCGTCACGCGCAGGCGGCCATTTTCTTCCTGGATGTCGGCGGCCTGGCCC
>DATHUT010000381.1:0-3142 GCA_035462005.1 Gammaproteobacteria bacterium
ACTGCAGGGTTACAAGCAAGGCACGCGGCAGAACCCCGTCATGCAACCCATCGCGACCGTCCTGGAGGAGCAGGAGATGCGCGATGTGGCGGCCTATTACGCCGGGATGACCCCGGCAGGCGGCACGACGGCCACGGAGGGTGGGGAAGCCGGCAAGGTCCTGGCGCTGCGCGGCGCCTGGGACCAGGACATTCCCGCCTGCATAAGCTGCCATGGCCCCGGTGGACGTGGCGTTGACCCGCACTTCCCGGCGCTGGCCGGCCAGCATGCCGGTTACCTCAAGGCCCAGCTCCAGGCCTGGCGCGCAGGCACCCGCAACAACGATCACAATGATCTCATGGGCGTGGTGGCGGAACGCATGACCGAGGCACAGATCGACGCGGTGGTCGCTTTCTTCGCTGGCCTTGACCCCGTGGAACCCGTTGCCGGAGACGCGCCATGAGACGCCTGCTTCCCCTGCTCGCCTGTACTCTGCTGTGGCTGACGACAACGGCCAGCGCCGAGGAGACCCGTGACTACCAGGTCGAACTGCCCAACAGCCCGGAGAACGTGCCGCGCTTCACGCCGCCGCCCGAAAGCGAGATTCCCGACGATGCCTTCGGCGAGATGGTGCGCCTCGGTCGCGACCTGTTCATCGACACCCAGCAACTGCGCGGCAAGCATGTGGGCAATGGCCTGAACTGCGTCAACTGCCACCTGGACGCCGGGCGGCGCGCCGATTCGGCTCCCCTGTGGGCGGCCTACACCATGTATCCCGCGTATCGCGCCAAGAACGACCGTGTCAACACCATGGAAGATCGCATCCAGGGTTGCTTCCGCTACAGCATGAACGGCAGCCCGCCGGCTTCCGGCAGCCGCGAGCTCACCGCGCTCATCACCTATCACTACTGGATGTCCACGGGCGCACCCACGGGGGTGGCGTTGAAAGGCCGTGGCTACCCGAAACTCGCGGCGCCGGCACAGGCACCCGACATCACACGCGGGCGTGAAGTGTACGCAGCCCAGTGCGCCATCTGCCACGCCGAGGATGGTACGGGTCGCAAGGCGGAAGGAGATTATGTCTTCCCGCCGCTATGGGGCGCGGATTCTTTCAACTGGGGCGCCGGCATGCACCGGGTGAACACGGCGGCCGGATTCATCCATGCCAACATGCCGCTGGGCAAGCCCTATTCCCTGAGCGAACAGGAGGCCTGGGATGTGGCCGCCTATATCAACAGCCACGAGCGGCCGCAGGATCCGCGCAACGAGGGGGACCCGCAGGCCACCGACGAAACCTACCACGCCCACCAGTGCTACTACGGCGAGGAGATAGACGGACAGCGGCTCGGCAGCCGCTCCTATCCCAACCCGCTCGAGTGACCCCGGCGGCGCAAGAGGATGGTATGATCGTGCCGAACGATATCCGGATGCTCGCGAACGGGGAATAATGATATGAAACGCTTGCAACCCAGCGCCTGGCTGCTCGGCTTCCTGCTGTCGCTGCATGGTGCCGTCGGCACCGCGGAGATCCATAAATGGCAGGACGCCGAGGGACGCTGGCATTTCGGCGACACCCTGCCGGAACACCTGCGTCCCCAACGCCAGGAAGGGAACGGCAGCGGGAGTACGGGCAGCATGACTGCACCCGCGACGACTGCCGGAGACAGCGACGATGCAAACACCCTGCGCGACCGCCTGGAAAGCAAGTACGGCACCGACTCTCTCATCACCCACCTGACCCAGGCGGTGGTCGCGGTGGAAACCGTCGCCGGCAGCGGCTCGGGCTTCTTCATCAGCGATGCGGGACACATCGTCACCAATCGCCACGTGGTGCGTCCCGGTGACACCAATCAATGGCGCACGGCGCAACAGCAGCTGGAAGACCGGAAGGAAAGCCTGGACGAGGCCGGCGTTTCCTTCGACGAGGAACGCAAGAATCTCGCCTTGCTGGATGCCGACCTGCGGCGGCTGCGCGATCAACTGAACAACGAACCCAAAAGCAGCCGCTACCGGGTCGAGCTGCAGCGCGAATACGATCAATACACGGCACGTTACCAGCGCCGCAAATCCCATTATGACCGCGAGCTGGCCCGTTACCAGGAGACCCGGCGCGCGGTGGAAAAGGAACTGGCGGACATCAACTGGAAATCCAGCCTGGCGGGCGTGGCGAGAACCTTCAAGGTCTATCTCAAGGACGATACGGTCTTGCAAGCAAGCCTGCTGCACGTCAGCACGAACCATGACCTGGCGCTGTTGAAGATCGAGGGGGAAGTCACCCCCAGCCTCAAGACCGGGCAGTCCGGATCGCTGCGGCAAGGGGAAAAGGTGTATGCCATCGGCAGCCCGCTGGGCATGCGTGACTCGGTCACCTCGGGCATCATCACCCGCCTGGAGAGGAACTACATCGTCACCGATACCCAGATCCTGCCCGGCAATAGTGGCGGACCGCTGATTAACGAGGCCGGCGAAGTAATCGGCATCAATACCATGAAGATGTCCCAATCCTCCGCCATGATGCAGGGCTTCGGCATGGCGATTCCCGTGGAGATGCTGTACGAGGAATGGAGCCGTTACCTGCCCGCCCGCCCCTGACCCGGTGCCTCAGCCGCGCGCTCCGCGCAGCCAGGTCAACGGCACTTCGTGCTGGCCCCGGTCATCGGTCACGAACAGGCTGTTTTCGCTGATCATCACGCCCCAGCGCAGGTTACGGGGCAGATCCTGCGCAAGGTCTTCCAGCGCGGCCGGGTCGACCGCAACGACCTCGAGGTTCGGCACGCCCTCCACCAGGGGAAGCAGCTTCGGCGCCCATACGCGCAGGTTGCCGTAGGCCAGCAGGGAGATCCGCTCGGCCTTGCGTCCATGGCGCACCAGGCGCTCCGCGTCGGGCTGCCCGACCTCGATCCAGTGCAGCAAGCGGCCATCGAGACTGGAAACCGACAGGGCAGGATCATTGCTCTCGGACAGGCCACGGCCAAAGCCCAGCTCCGCGTCATACCAAAGCGCATAGGCCAGGATACGCACCACCAGTCGTTCGGCGGTTTCCGAAGGGTGGCGCGCCAGGGTAAAGCGCGGGCTTTCGTAAATCCCGCGATCCAGATCGCTCAGTTCGAGTTCAACCTTGTACGTCGTCGCGGAAAGGGCCATCAGGGATACTCAATAAAAG
>DATHUT010000382.1:0-2864 GCA_035462005.1 Gammaproteobacteria bacterium
GGAGGCCGGGGCGGGGATCGAGGAGGCCGAGGTACGGCTGGCCGAGGCCGAGCGGGAACGGGACCGTACCCAGGAACTCTACGATCGCACCCTGTTGGCGGAGCATGAGCTGCAGTTGGCGCATATCGCCCTGGCCGAATCCCGTACCCGGCTGATGGCCGCGCGGGCGCGACAGGCCGAGCTGCAACAGCGGCGCGACCAGCGCATCCTGCGTGCGCCCTGGGACGGGCGGGTAGCGGTGGTGATGGTGCAACCGGGCCAGGCCGTGGTCAGCCACGAACGGCCCATGCCCCTGCTGGAGCTGGTCCAGGAGGGGCAGTGGCTGGCGCGTGCCGAACTGACTCCGGAGGCCTTGCAACGGATCCAGCCGGGCATGAGCCTGGAGGTCCTGGTGGCCGGGCAGCGCTACGATGCCAAGGTGCACACGCTGGGCTGGCAGCCGCTGGCAGGGGAGGGTCCGCCGCGCTATGCCCTGGCAGTGGCCTTCGCCGCCCCGGCGGAGCGGAATCTGCGTCCGGGCATGACGGCCACCATCCGCCTGCCATGACCCGCTGCCTGCGTTGCCGGATCAGTGGCCGGGTGCAGGGTGTGTTCTTCCGCGCCTCCACCCGTAAGCAGGCACGCGAGCTGGGCCTTTGCGGTCATGCCCGCAACCTGGCCGACGGCTCCGTGGAGGTGCTGGCCTGTGGCCCGGACAAGGACCTGGCAGTCCTGCGCGAGTGGTTGTGGGTGGGCCCGCCGGCGGCGCGGGTGACCGCGGTGGAATGCGAAGTGGTGGAGGTGGCCGTGCCGGAGGATTTCACCACGGGGTAAGACCACGTGGCTCGATGTTTCCCCATGTAGGAGCGGGCTTTGCCCGCGAATGCCTGGAGGTAGCACCGCTTCGCGGGCAGAGCCCGCTCCTACGGGTGGGCTTTCTGGGCTTCCGGCGCGGTTTCCAGGGCCGGGGCGTCGGGGACCAGCACCGTGTCACGCGGCGGGTGGCGGGTATCGACCTCCGGGTAGTCGAGGGTGTAGTGCAGGCCACGGCTTTCCTTGCGCGACTGGGCCGAGCGAATGATCAATTCCGCCACCTGGACCAGGTTGCGCAGCTCCAGCAGGTCATTACTTACCCGGAAATTACTATAGTATTCCAGTATTTCCTGCTGCAGCAGCGCCACGCGCCGGCGCGCACGCTGGAGTCGCTTGTCGGTGCGCACGATGCCCACGTAGTCCCACATGAAACGCCGCAGCTCATCCCAGTTGTGGCTGACCACGACCTCCTCGTCGGAATCCGTGACCCGTGATTCGTCCCAGGACGGCAGGTCCGGCGGCAGCGGGGTGCTGGCAAGCCGCGCCTGGATGTCCTCGCTGGCGGCCTGGGCGAACACCAGGCATTCCAGCAGCGAGTTGCTGGCCATGCGGTTGGCGCCGTGCAGGCCGGTGTGGGCGCACTCCCCGATGGCGTACAGGCCGGGCACATCGGTGCGGCCGTGCAGATCGGTGCGGATGCCGCCACAGGTGTAGTGGGCGGCGGGTACCACCGGGATCGCTTCCTTCGTCATGTCCATGCCCAGTTCCAGGCAGCGGCCATACACGGTGGGGAAGTGCTCGATGATGAATGCGGCCGGCTTGTGGCTGATGTCCAGCAGCACATGGTCGATCCCCAGGCGTTTCATCTCGTGGTCGATGGCGCGGGCGACGATGTCGCGTGGTGCCAGTTCACCCCGGGGATCAAACTGTTGCATGAAGCGGGTGCCGTCGGGCAGCAACAGCCGGCCGCCCTCGCCGCGCACCGCCTCCGTGATCAGGAAGGACTTGGCCAGGGGGTGGTACAGGCAGGTGGGATGGAACTGGTTGAATTCCAGGTTGGCCACCCGGCAGCCGGCGCGCCAGGCCATGGCGATGCCGTCGCCGCTGGCGGTATCGGGGTTGCTGGTATAGAGGTAGACCTTGCTGGCCCCGCCGGAGGCCAGCACCAGGCTGCGGGCGCGGAATACCTCCACATGGCCGCTTTCCCGGTCCAGCACATAGGCCCCCAGGCAGCGCGGGTCCTCGAGGCCCAGTTTGGCGCTGGTGATCAGGTCCACGGCGATGTGCCGTTCGTAGAGATCGATGTTCTCGCGCCGGCGGGTCTCCGCCTCCAGGCTGTTCTCGATGGCCTGGCCGGTAGCGTCGGCCGCGTGGATCACGCGTCGGTGGCGGTGGCCGCCCTCGCGGGTGAGGTGGTAGTCCTGGCGGCCGTCGGCCTTCTCCTTGCGGGTAAAGGGCACGCCCAGGTCGATCAGCCAGCCGATGGCGGCGGCGCCTTGCTCCACGGTGTAGCGTACCGCCGCCGGGTCGCAGAGGCCGGCCCCGGCGGCCATGGTGTCGGCAATATGGGCATCGATGGAGTCGTCCTGGTCCAGCACGGCGGATACCCCGCCCTGGGCGTAGAAGGTGCTGCCCTCGCGCAGGGGGCCCTTGGACAGCACCGCAACCCGCAGGTTGCCGGGCAGACGCAGGGCACAGCTCAAGCCCGCGGCCCCGCTGCCAATAATCAGTACGTCGTAGTCTCGTTGCTGCTGCATCGGTGGTGGCTGCCGGGCAAATCGGGTATGTTGACGCCTCGCGCGCGGCACCACGGGCTTTGCCCCGGGTGCCGCGCGCCTACCTTACCTTAATAGAGACATCCTGGCGAACTATCCCCGGTGGGCGCGGTCTACGCTGCTGAGTGACGAGTGACGGCATCCGGGTTGTGAAAGGAGACAGGCCCGGATGGGCGAACGCAGTGTTGATCAGGAGCTGGTGGAGCGGGTTCAGCGCGGCGACAAGACGGCCTTCGATGTTCTGGTGCGCAAGTACCAGCACCGCCTCGGCAAAGTCATCGCCCGCTACATCCACGA
>DATHUT010000383.1:0-2840 GCA_035462005.1 Gammaproteobacteria bacterium
ATGCCGCCCGGCTGTGACTGCGCACGGGTGGTACTGGGCAAGATTTACCCAAACGAATGCAAGATTTACGGCAAGGCCTGCACACCACGCACCCCCATCGGCCCCTGCATGGTGTCCGACGAGGGTGCCTGCCGCATCTGGTGGGCAAGTGGTGTCCGGGAGGTGGTCAGCCCTGGAAGATGTACTGTTCCAGCTGAGTGATGGTGAAGTCCTTGTCCGCCATGAGCTGGCGCACTGCGTCCCCGATGGTGACGATGCCGATGAGCCTGCCTTGCTCCAGCACCGGCAGGTGTCGTACCCGCTTGGCGGTCATCAATGCCATGCAGGCATCCACGCTGGTGTCCGGTGCCACGCAAATCAATTCTCTCGTCATGACGTCGCGCACCAGAGTTTCTCTCGATGATTTCCCCTTGAGCACCACCTTACGCGCATAGTCACGCTCGCTGAACAATCCCGCCAACCGACCCTGCTCCAGCACCAGCAAGGCACCGATCTGGCGTTCGGCCATCCGCTCCACGGCCGCATACACGGTCGCATCCGGATCGATGGCAATGACCTCGTGCCCCTTGAAGTCCAGCAGCTGTTTTACCGTCGACATGGCGACCGCCTCCCGTTCAGCAACAAGCCTTGTTAAAAGCGTAGCCCATACGGGACGAACACGCCTCTCATGCCGGCTCGTCCCACAGGCACTCACCTCCGCTGGCCTTGCGGATGGCGGCCAGACGCTGTTCGTGCTGGTGTAATTCCTCGCTGCTGGCGCGCAACACCGTGAGGGCCGGGCGATCGGCGGGCAGGCGGCGAATGCCGTCGCCCTGACCGGCATCGTCCATGTGCTCTTCACCACTTCCCAGGGACAGACTCGTCTGTCCACCGGTCATGATCAGGTAGACGTCAGCAAGGATCTCCGCATCGAGCAACGCACCGTGCAGATCACGGTGGGCATTGTCGATGCTGTAGCGCTTGCACAGGGCATCCAGGTTGTTTTTCTGTCCCGGGTGCATGCGGCGCGCCAGCGCCAGGGTATCGAGCACGGTACAGTAATCGGTCAGCCGGCCCCATTTCTTCCCCAGTCTGGCGAGTTCATGGTCGATGAAGCCCACATCGAAGGGAGCATTGTGAATGATGAGTTCAGCACCCTTGATGTAGTCGAGAAAATCCGTGGCCAGATCGGCGAAGCGTGGCTTGTCGGCGAGAAATTCGTTGCTGATGCCATGCACCTCCATGGCACCAGCATCGATTTCACGATCCGGTTGCAGGTACTGGTGATAATGACTGCCGGTCAGTCGCCGGCCCACCAGTTCCACGCAACCGATCTCGATGATCCGGTGACCCTCGGAAGGCGCCAGGCCAGTGGTTTCCGTATCCAGTACGATTTGTCGCATGCGCTGTCTCCTAGGTCCTTTCCAGCAGTTCGTCGATGGCCTCGTTGGCCAGTTGATCGGCGCGCTCGTTTTCGGGATGGCCACTGTGGCCCCGCACCCAGTGCCAGCGGACCTCGTGGGCATGGGTGGCAGTCTCCAGCCGTTGCCACAAATCGGCATTCTTGACCGGCTGTTTCGCTGCATTCTTCCAGCCGCGGCGTTTCCAGCCTGCAATCCACTCGGTGATGCCCTTCTGGACATACTGGGAATCGGTGGTGAGTTGCACCTTGCAGGGACGTGTCAGGGATTCCAGCGCCTGGATGGCGGCCATCAGCTCCATGCGATTGTTGGTGGTATCGCGCTCCGCGCCCTTGAGGGTTTTTTCATGCCCGTTGTAGCGCAACAGTGCCCCCCAGCCTCCGGGCCCGGGATTACCCCGGCAGGCGCCGTCCGTATAGACCTCAACTTCGTTCATGACGACTCCGGTTGGTCGGTTCTGCCACACCCCCAGCGCCCAGCAGGCCGCGGCGGGGACGCCAGCGCGGCCGTATGGGTGTCAGGGTGGCCACTCGCTTGCGCGCCAGCAGAAAGTAGGCCCCGGCCAGCAGGCTCACGGGGCGCCGCAACTCCAGGATACGCAATCGATCCAGGGCCCGCTCACTCTGCAGTGGTGGCCGTTGAAACAGGGGCTCGACCCGCAGGGTATCGAAGCCCAGGAGGGACAACCAGTCGCGCAATCGTCCCGGGCTGATGCTGTGCAGGCGCCAGGGTATGGGATGCCACCAGCGCGCCACCAGGCCCCACAGGCCCCACCAGCTGACAGGGTTGAAACCCAGAATCAGCACATGCCCCTCCGGCACCAGGCAACGTTCCACCTCCCGCAACACCTGGTGGGGGTCCCGGGAGCGCTCCAGTACATGGGGCAGGAGGATGGCATCCAGGGTGTCCGTGCCGAAGGGCAGTCGTTCCGTTTCTCCCTCAAGGCCACAGCCCTCGCTGCCGCTGCAAGGGGAATGGGACTGCAGAATGATGTGGGAGATCCGGCTGCTGGCCAGGGCCTCCTGCGGGCAAGGCGGATCAAGGGCAAGCAGATGATATCCAAAGAGATCAGGAAGATGTTGCGCCAACTGCTCCTGCTCCAGTGCCGCCATGGCCTGGCCCAGGGGCGTATGGTACCAGGCGCGCAGTTCGGACAGTGTCGGGCGGGGTCGGGGGTCTCGGCGTGGGCTGTCCATGTGGCTCCGGATCATAGCCCATGATGGGGCCATGCCCAAGTCGAGCTGTTGCCACCCCGCGACGCTTGCGCGTCCGGGAGTAAACCCGGACAATATCCAGCTGAATTACGCAACCAATTGAAAACATTATGAACAAACCCGGTTCCTTGCCCTTGCGGGGCGCGCTTTTCCTCAGCCTGCTGGGTGGCAGCCTCCTAGGGCCCCTGCTCAGTGGCTGCGCCCTGCGGGACAGCCCGGTACGCAG
>DATHUT010000384.1:0-10300 GCA_035462005.1 Gammaproteobacteria bacterium
TGAAGGGCCAGCGGCTGGGCTATCGAACGTTCGGTGGTTTGCAGGTTCTGGCGGATGAAGGCGCCATAGCGCGCGGCCAGCGCCTTGGGGACGTGAATCTGGAACCAGAATGAACCGTGTTTCTGTACGAGGTAGGGCATCGCAGCATCTCCATGTAGTGGATAAACGCTGCGGTTGAACCCCGCTCTAACCCCGAAAAGTAACACCAAGCATTATCGGCCTAGGCCATAAAAGATAATGTTTTTAGTTACTTACGGCTTGTGGTGTTATTGGCGGAGAGGGCGGGATTCGAACCCGCGATACGTTGCCGTATACACACTTTCCAGGCGTGCTCCTTCAGCCGCTCGGACACCTCTCCAGGGACCTGATTTTTGTGCTACCGGACGGGCACGCCACTTCAGGAAGGCTTTCCCCCGGTTCGGGGAAACGCGAAGGGTAAACCAGCCGGCTGCGGCTTTCAATGGCAATGGGGGTTTTGGATAGGAACTCCTTGCTATGCAAGCCATTTCCGGGCGCGCTACAATCGGCCCTATTGTGTTGCCAGCCATGGAGACGCGCCCTTGAAGCTTCGCAGTGCCCGCCACCTCTCCCGCCGCTCATTCCTTATGATACTGGTGATGCCGGCCGCCGCCCTGCTGCTGCTCCCCACCACCCTGCCGGCCAACCCGTTGGAGCGCGATGCCGAGATCCTGATCCGTTCCGAGCCCTCGGGCGCGGCGGTCATGGCCCTGGGCAAGACCTGGGGGGTCACGCCCCTGCGCCTGCGGGTACGGGATGCCTTCCCCGCCCTGTATCGTCCGGAGCAACCTTATATCGGGATGGCCGTGCATTTGAGCAAGTCTGGCTGCGCCGAGTACCGCGTGCCCATCCACCGGCGCAGCATCCCCGACGAGATCCATGCGGAACTGGATTGCGACCCGGCCGTGCTGGTGGAGTCCAGCGGCAAGACCAGCCCTCCCACAGCCAAGGCGGAACCGGCACCCGCCAATACCCCGCCCGCAAACCCGCCCGGTGTGCGTGCCAAGCTTCAGCAGCTGGAGCAGTTGCGCAAGGATGGATTGGTGTCGGAAGAGGAATACCAACGCCTGCGCAAGAAGGTGCTGGAGTATTTCTGACGTTTCCCGCCTGTAATTGACCTGAGTCATACCCTGCACCCCCACTCGCGGGCAATCTGCCTAAAGCAGGACAGGTTGTACCCGCTAGAATAACAATACCCTTTCCCTGGCCCCGTCCCCGCCAGGCTATGCATTCGCCCCGGGGGCATGCCATGAATCCGATCACAGCAGCATTACCGCGCCTGCGGGGCCTGTACGCGGGTGCCGGTCCGCGTAAGGTCATCGGGGTCGCCAATGTCCTGTTCGTGCTCCTGGTGCTGGGCCTGTCTGTGGATGCGGGTCGGGAGGCGGTGCGCGACTACCGTGGCGCCCGCGTCATCCAGGCCGCCAACAGCCTGGGCAACGATCTCATTCGCGCCTCCGCCATCACCGCCATGGAGCGCGGCATCACGGCCGCGACCCTGGGTGAAGGCCCGCCCCTGGATCCGGAAATCAAAAGCACGCTGCTGGAAATCCGCGCCGAGGCCGAGCGCCTGGGCGCGCTGACCCTGGCCGACGCCCGTGCCCTGCAAGGAGGAAATCGCCTCCGTCTCGCCCTGGAGGAAGCAGAGCAGCGGCATGGCGAGCTGGTGGCGGCGCGCGCCGAGGTGGACCGCTTCCTGGCCACGGGGACACGCGGCATCGAGATCCCGGCCTGGATCGAGCACGTGGCCCGCTTCAACGCCAGCCTGGAAAAGCTGCGCAGCGCCGCTTTCGAGGACGAACGCTGGCACAACGAAATGGCCTGGCTGAACCTGTCCCTGCGCCACGGGATCTGGCTGGTGTCGGAATACGCCGGCCTGGAACGGGGTGTGCTGGCCTATTATGTCAGCCGCCGCGAGCCCATCCCCGAGGCGGTCCGGGATCTCCTGCGCTCGTATCGCGGCGTGGTGGAGCACAACCTCGACGAGGTCCGCTCCCTGATACACAAGCCCGGCATGGACCCGCGCCTGCAGGCCGCCGAGCGGGAGATGCAGGCACGCTTCTACAACCGTTTCAACGAAACCCGGCACGCGGTCTACGGGGCCGCGGACAGCGGCGCCTATCCGCTCAGCGGCCATGACTGGGTGCGGCGCGCCACCGAAGCCATCAATTCCGTACTGCTCCTGGCCGATGTCGGCGCGCAAATCTCCGATGAAATGGCCGGGGAGATCCGGCACCAGAGCCTCTGGCATATGCTGCGCCACGGCATCATGGCGCTGTTGGCCATGGGCCTGGCCCTGCTGGTCATCTTCAAGGTGCGCCAGGCCGCGAACCAGCTGTTCCGGGAAAAGGAGATGGCCGAGATCACCCTGCATTCCATCGGCGATGCCGTCATCACCACCGATGCCGACGGCATGATCGAATACCTCAACCCCATCGCCGAGCAGTACACCGGCTGGACCAGCGCCGAGGCCGAGGGCCAGCGCCTGGGGGATGTGCTGCGTTTCCTCAACGGCTATACCCGCGAAACCGAGGAAGACCCCATATCCGAATGCCTGCGCCTGGGTCGCATCATTGCGCTCAAGGACAACACGGTGCTGCGCCGGCGTGATGGCCAGGAGATCGCCATCGAGGATTCCGCCGCCCCCATCCACGATAGCGAAGGCCGTATCGTGGGCGCGGTCATGGTGTTCTACGATGTCAGCGCCAACAGCAGCACCCGTCACCTGCTGGCCCATTACGCCACCCATGACGCCCTGACCGGGCTGGCCAACCGCCGTGAGTTCGACCGGCGGCTCACGGGCCTCCTGACCCGGGCGCGGCGGCGCGGCGAGCGGCATGCCCTCTGCTATATCGACCTCGATCAGTTCAAGGTGGTCAACGATACCTGCGGTCACGTGGTCGGTGACAAGCTGTTGTGCCAGCTTACCTACCTGCTGCAGCGCCATATCCGCGACACCGACACCCTGGCCCGCCTGGGCGGGGACGAGTTTGGCCTGCTGTTGAACAACTGTCCGCTGGAGCGCGCGGAACGGGTGGCGGAGACCATCCGCAATGTCATCAAGCAGTTCCACTTTTCCTGGGAGGGCAGCAGCTTCGAGCTGGCCTGCAGCATCGGCCTGGTGCCCATTACCGCGGACAGTATCAGCCCCGCCGAAATCCTCAGCGAGGCCGATGCCGCCTGCTTCACGGCCAAGGAAAAAGGCCGCAACCGGGTGCAACTGTTCCAGCCCGGTGACACCGAACTGGCACGCCGCCACGGCGAGATGCAGTGGGTCTCGCGCCTGCAGCTGGCCTTGAAGGAAAACCGCCTGGAGCTGTATGTCCAGGATATCGTGCCCTTGGGCAGGGACTGTCCGCGCCATCGTGAAATCCTGCTGCGCCTGCGCGATGAATATGGCGGCCTGGTGCCACCCATGAGTTTCATCCCGGCGGCCGAGCGCTACAACCTCATGCCCGAGATCGACCGCTGGGTGATCCGTGGCGTGTGTGAATGGATACAGGCAAGCGGTGGACAGGGCCAGGAACCGATCTACAACATCAACCTGTCCGGCGCCTCGGTCAGCGACTGCAAGGGCCTGCGTGATTACATCATCGGCACCTTCCGCGAATACGGGGTCGCGCCGGAGCGTGTCTGCTTCGAGATCACCGAAACGGCGGCGGTGCGCAACCTGGTGGAGGCCACGGAGCTGATCGGCGAACTGAAGAAGATCGGCTTCCGTTTCGCCCTGGACGATTTCGGCAGCGGCCTGTCCTCCTTTATGTACCTCAAGGCGCTCCCGGTGGACTTCCTCAAGATCGACGGCAACTTCGTGCGCGACATGGTGGGCAACCCCGTCGACCATGCCATGGTGGAGGCCATCAACCACATCGGCCATGTGATGCATCTCCGTACCGTGGCGGAGTTCGTGGAAAATGACGAAATCATCAATCAACTGCGCAGCATGGGTGTGGACTATGGTCAGGGCTACGGCCTGGACCGGCCACGCCCGCTGCATCCCGGGCGGGTTTGACCTGGATCAAAGCCGGACCTGGTCCGCCACGCTAGGCTGTACTCACATTGTGACCAGCCCAGAGGTCCTGACCATGAACCGCATTCTCCGCAACCCCCTGCGTCTCTTCCTGCTGTTGAACATGTTCGCCGGCCTGCTGGTATTGGCAGGCGCATTCCTGATAGGCACCGGCGGTGACACCCTGCGCGCACTGGAACAGTGGCAGGCCGGTGGCACGCATTTTCGCATCGCCCTGGCGGCGCTGCTGTATTCCCTGTTCGCCTGGTACGCGGACCTGTATTTCCGCCCGCGGCCCAACCGGGAAATGTGAACCGGTCGATCCTTTTCCACACCCGCTCGATCCCCTGAGTGGCAAGTCGCCGGTGGCTTGCTATTCTTGATGTATGTTTGATTCCCGCCGGAGCCCGATCGATGATTCCCCCCCTGCAGGTGATGGGCAATGACGCCTTTCGGGCCACGTTAGACCTCACCCTCGACGCCGTGTTCTTTTTTGACGCAGACAGCCTGCGTTTCATTTATGTGAATCAGGGCGCACTGGATCAAACGGGCTACACCCGCAAGCAACTGCTTGACCTGCATCCCTACGATATCAAGCCGGATTATCCCGAGGCGAGCTTCCGGGAGTTCATCGCGCCCCTGAAAAGTGGTGAACTGGACAGCCTGCGTTTCGAAACCAGGCACCGCACCCGCAACGGCAAAGACATTCCGGTGGAAATCTTCCTGCAGTACGTCTCACCCGGGGGAGAGCCCCCCCGTTTCGTGGCCATCAGCCATGACATCACCCAGCGGCAGCAGGCCAAGAATACCCTGATGCGGGCCCTGGACCAGTTGAGCGCTTCGGAGCAGCGCCAGATGGAGCTGCTGCAACTGGCACAGAGCGAGCAGAATCGCATGGCCGCGCTGCTGTCGGCCATGCGCTTCGGCATCCTGTTCGCGGACCAGGAGGGTCGGGTTGAATATGTCAACCCGGCCTTTCGTGCCATGTGGGCAATCGACGCAGACGTGGACCTGATCGGCCACCCCTGTCGCGAAGCGCTGCACCATTCCCCCCACCGGTTTTCCGGGCCGGAACATGCTTCGCGGCATTTTCTCGAGGCCACGGACAAGCACGCCATCGAGGAAACCGTGGAACTGGAACTGGAGGATGGCCGCACCCTGACCCAGAAGTCCTACCCGGTAGGCAAGCCGAAAGGCCCCATCATGGGTCGGTTGTGGATCTTCGAAGACATCACCCGGGAACGCCAGACCGCGGCACAACTGGCCTACCTCGCCGAGCACGATGCCCTCACCGGTCTGTACAACCGCCATCGCTTCCAGGAACACCTGGACCGCATGATCAACAACGCGCGGCGCAGTGGCGCGGTGTTCGCCCTGCTGTATTTCGATCTCGACAAGTTCAAGCCCGTCAATGACCGCTTCGGCCACCGCGCCGGGGATACCGTGCTGGTGAGCGTCGGCACGGCGATCTCCCGTCTGGTGCGCAGCGGTGAGATGCTGGCCCGCCTGGGCGGCGACGAGTTTGCCATTCTCAGTGAACTGTCCAGCGAGGAGGAGGCGGTGCGGCTGGCGGAGCGCATTGCCGGTGCCATCGCCGACATCCCCTTCCAGTTCAACGGCACCACGCTGCACCTGACCTCCAGCATCGGGATCGCGCTCTTCCCCCGCGACGGCGATGATGCCGATGAGCTGGTGGCCCACGCCGACGCGGCCATGTACCAGGCCAAGAACCAGGGCCGCAATGTCTGGAGTATCTACCGTCCCGGCTGACCGTGCCGGGACATGGGCACGCATGGCAGGGTCTCCGGAGGCCCCGCAAATC
This sequence comes from Gammaproteobacteria bacterium, assembly GCA_035462005.1. Classification (GTDB taxonomy): domain Bacteria; phylum Pseudomonadota; class Gammaproteobacteria; order DSM-19610; family DSM-19610; genus JAIVHA01. The sequence continues at coordinate 5,850 of DATHUT010000384.1, forward strand.
GACGTTTCCTGCTACCATGGGCCCGCTTCCAACCCATGCCAGGTACCTCATGTCGCTCGCGAATTATTATTCGGAACTGGACGGCCAGATCCGCATCTCGCCCCAGCAGGCCAGCCGCTTCGCCAAGGAGGTGGCCGGGGATTTCAACCCGATCCATGACCCGGATGCGCGCCGCTTCTGCGTGCCCGGCGATCTGTTGTTTGCCCTGGTACTGGCCCGCCAGGGGCTGCGCCAGCGCATGCAGTTTCGCTTCGCGGGCATGGTCGGGGACGGGGTGAGCCTCTGCTTCCCCAAGGATCCGGCCGACGAAATCCACATCCGCGACGCCGCCGGCAAGGAATACCTGTCGGTGGCCTGTGCCGGCGCGCACAGCACCGATGCCGCGCAAATCGAAGCCCTCACCCGGGGCTATGTGGCCTTTTCCGGCCAGACCTTTCCCCACATCCTGGTACCCCTGATGGAACAGCACCAGGTGATGCTCAATCCCGACCGCCCGCTGGTGATCTACGAGAGCATGAGCATCGACCTGGATCATTTCGATTTCAGCGAACCGCAACTGGAGCTGCAAAGCTCCCGCCTGGCGCTGGACGGCAAGCGTGGCGACGTGCGCCTGGAGTTCCGCCTGGTGGCCGACGGCAAGACCGTGGGGCGGGGCGACAAGTCCATGGTGCTGAGCGGCCTGCGCGCCTACGACCCGGACACCATCCAGAAACTGGTGGATGACTACGCACGGCGCAAGAGCGCCAATGGTCACGACTGACCGGCGCAACCGGGGCGCCCGCAGGGGCGTCGTTGCCGTCATGGCCTGAGGCACGTCCCCGGTCACCCTGCCCTCCCGGCCCCGGTTCATGTTATGATCGCCGGCTTTCATCCGCCTGCCGGCCACCCCCACTGGAAGCAGAATGGGCATCCTCAGCCTTTTGTTATTGCTGCCACTGCTTGGCGCGATCCTGATCGCGCTGCTGCCGCGCGGCCGGCAGCGGCTGATCCGCGGCCTGGCGCTGGCGGCCTCGGGCGCCACCGGTGTGCTGGCCTGGAGCCTGCTGGGCCGCTTCCAGACCGGAACGGCCGGCCTGCAGTTCGCCGAATGGGTGGAGTGGAACCCGCGCCTGGGCAGTGCCTACTCGGTGGGGCTGGACGGCTTCTCCTTCCCCATGGTGCTGCTGGCCACCCTGCTGTGCTTCATCGCCCTGCTCGCCTCCAGCAGCATCCGTGAGCGGGTGAAGGGCTATTACGCCCTGATGCTGCTGCTGGAATCGGCCATGCTCGGGGTGTTCATGGCGCAGGACTGGTCGCTGTTCTACGTGTTCTGGGAGCTGACCCTGATCCCGCTGCTGTTCCTCATCGGTCGCTGGGGCGGCGCGCGGCGCCAGCAGGCCGCGCTGAACTTCGTGCTCTACACCATGGGCGGTTCGGTGTTCATGCTCATCGGCCTGCTGGTGGCCTTCGACGCCACCCCCGGCCACTCCTTCGCCATGACCGACCTGGCCAGCGCCGGACGGCTGCTGCCGGAGCACACCCAGGTATTGATCTTCCTCGGCCTGCTGGTCGGCTTCGGCGTCAAGATGCCCATCTTCCCCCTGCATGGCTGGCTGCCCCTGGCCCACGTGGAGGCACCCAGCCCGGTCAGCATCCTGCTCTCGGGCATCCTGCTCAAGATGGGCGCCTACGGCCTGATCCGCGCCGCCGACATGCTGCCCGCCGCGGTGATGGCCCTGCAGGGCCTGCTGGCGGCACTGGCCCTGTTCAGCCTGATCTACGGCGGCCTGCTGGCCTGGCGCCAGACCGACCTCAAGCGCATGATCGCCTACTCTTCCGTAAGCCACATGGGCGTGGTGCTGCTCGGCATCGCCGCCCTCAACACCGCCGGACTCACCGGCGCCATGATGCAGATGGTGGCTCACGGCCTGGTGGCCGGCAGCCTGTTCCTGCTCATCGGCCTACTCTACGAACGCACCCATACCCGCGACATCAACCACTACAGCTCGCTGGTGCAGACCACGCCGCGCTTCGCCTTCTTCACCGTGCTGGCCTTCATCGGCGCCGTGGGCATGCCCGGCACCGCCGGCTTCATTGCCGAACTGCATGCCCTGATCGGCGGCTTCGAACGCTGGGGCTGGCTGATGCTGTTGCTCAGCATCGGCGTGCTCATCAGCGCCGCCTACGCCATCCGTACCGTGGGCCGCCTGTTCACCGGTCCGGTGCGTTCCCAGATGCGCGATGTGCAGGACCTGCGGCCCGCGGAAATGCTGTCCGCCGGCGCCCTGAGCGCCGGCATCCTGTTGCTGGGTGTATTCCCCTCCTCCACCTTGAACCTGATGGGCGCCTCCGTGGCACAGCTGAGCGCCCTGTTCGCCGCGCACTGAGGAGAGGGAGAGACGCATGGCATCCAAAACCGCCCTCACCCACGACGAGCTGCGTGAACGGCTGCGCTCCGCCATTGCCCACCTCGACCATGTGCTGCCCGGCCAGGCACCGATCCAGGATTTCGTACACCACAACACCCTGCACGGTTTCGAGCACCTGCCCTTTCCCGAGGCCCTGGCCGAGGCGGAACGCATCACCGGTACCCATGGGTATCTGCCCGAAGAACAGTATCGCGCGTACTATCGCGAGGGCCGCATTCTCGACCAGGACCTGTTGCAGGTGCTCGATGCCGATGCCGAGCTCGATGCCCAGGGAGAACTGTTCCGTGTCCAGGAGCAGGTGTTCCGCAAACGCGACCTGTACCGCGCCGCGCTGGTGCATCCCATCCGACCCATTCGCGGGGCCCAGCTCCACTGGCAGATGGAGGAGCTGCAGGCCGGCCAGCGCTTCCAGGAAGACGTGGACGCGGAGAGTCGCGCGCGGCTGCTGACCGCGGCGGGCAGCGACGAGGCCACGGCCATCGCCGACCTCTGGTCCGCCTGCCTGGAGCGGCTCGGCCTGCAGCACTACATCCTGCATCCCGAGGACCTGCTCGACCTGACACCGGACCAGGCCGAACGCATGCTGTCCCGCGTCGTGGCCGACGAAACCGGCGAGAGTGCCGGCCAACCGGTGGTCAACCGGCTCATGGCCACGGAGGCGGACCAGCTGTTCGCGGCACTGTTCGCCCGCATCGGCCCCGAACTGACCCTGCGCGGCGCGCTGCAGGCGCTCACCGGCCAGGACCTGCTGGAAGAGGTGCAACCGCAACTCATCCGTCATCTTAGTCTGTACCTGGACCAGGGCCTGGCCGCCTGGCACAGCCCCGATCGGGAACAGGGTTTCTACACGGCCTGGCGTCTGAGCGCCCAGCGCGACCCCGGCTGGATACTGGATGGCCTGGCGGACCTCAGCGAAAGCCTCGAGGCCCTGCCGGAGGACGCCCTCGACGCGGTGATCATCGAGCTGAGCTGGCTGGACCTGCCGCGCGACCAGTGGACCGCCTACCTGCAGCGCCTGGCGCTGGACATCCCCGGCTGGTCCGGCATGTTCCTGTGGCGCCACTTGCATCCCGGCTACGAGGGGCATGACTTCCCCGTCGACATGATGGACTACCTGGCGGTGCGCCTGGTGCTGGAACGAATGTATGCCCAGCGCCTGTGCCGCGACCTGTGGCGCATCGAGGCCAGCCTGTTCGTGCTGCGCTGGTACTTCCGCGAGAACCGCGCCGAGTTCCTGGTGCGCTACCACCTGTTCAACAGCCGCCTGCCGGAATACCTCACCACCCTGGCCCAACGCCTGGTGAACAGCTCCCGCGAGGACCCGGTGGACGCCGCCCAGTGGCAGCACATCGCACAGATGATCTGGACCTGGCGGCGCAGCCCCGCCGCCGACCAGCCGCTGGGCCATACGGTGTACCGCAGCGCCTGGCGGCTGTTCCGCCTGAGCCAGCACCTGGGCCTGTGCGGCGCCGACCTGCGCACTCTGGACGCGAACGCCATCCGCGGCCTGTTCCAGTGCCTGGACAGCCTCGATGCGCAACGCCGGGGCTTTATCTGGCTGCGCGCCTACGAGACCCATTACCGCGACGAGTTGTTCAATGCCCTGGTGCATAACCATGGCCGCGGCCGCTGGGCGCGGCGCGACACCCGCCCCGATGCCCAGCTGGTGTTCTGCATGGACGACCGCGAGGAAGGCATCCGCCGCCACCTAGAGGAACTCAACCCCAACATCGAGACCCTCGGTGCCGCGGGTTTCTTCGGCGTGCCCATCTACTGGCGCGGCCTGGACGATGAAAAGGTCTCGGCCCTCTGCCCGGTGGTGGTGACGCCGTCCCACGAAATCCACGAGACCGCGCGCGCCGGTCACGAAACGGACGCGCGCCGCCACGAGCAACGGCTGCGCCGGCGCCGGCGCCTGTAGGACCTGCTGCTCCAGGAGACGCGCCGCAACCTGCTGTCCAGCGCGCGGCTGGTCGCCCTGGCGGCACCGGGCGCGCTGGCGGTGCTCGCCCTCACGGTGTTCGCGCCCACCGCGTTCGGTGG
>DATHUT010000385.1:0-3574 GCA_035462005.1 Gammaproteobacteria bacterium
GGGGCAAAACCCCGCTCCTACTTCTTTCCCCCGGACCTTGTGAATTTGACCATGATCAAGTACCAGCCGTTTGCGAGCGTTTAGACTCACCCCATAGAAGTTGAACTGGAAGTGTCATGAACAGGATTCTCGCTGTATTCCGCACCGTCCTGGCCGCGACGGCACTGGCGCTCGTGACGCCCCTGGCCATTGCCGCGGCCTACGAGGCGCCCCTGCCCGCGGAGATCAGCACCGACCCCGATCTGTGTGCCATGGTGGCCTGCCACGAGGTCATGCCCGGCGCCGACAGCTTTTCGGAGCGCATGGGGCGACCCGCCTACGTGGAGGCCTACCGTGACGGGGAGCAGGGCAGGGAGCTCATCGGTTACGTGTTCCTGTCCACGGATATCGTGGACATCCCTGCCTACTCGGGCAAGCCGGTGGTGACCCTCATCGGCATGGATACGCAAGGCATCATCGTCGGTACCCGCATCCTGCGCCACAGCGAGCCCATCCTGCTGCTGGGCATCCCCGAGGAGGAGCTCACCAAGTTCGTCAACCAGTACCTGGGCAAGTTTGTCGGCGACAAGATCGAGATCGGAAAATCACGCCCCGACGCCGGTTATATCGGTCTGGACGCCATCACCGGTGCCACGGTGACGGTGATCGCCCAGAACCAGGTGATGCTGCGCTCGGGCGTGGCCATCGCCCGCCAGGTGGGTATTATCCAGAGCGATCCCAAGCCGCAGGCCCGCTTCACCGACGTCGACGAACTGCGCAGCTGGGAGGAATTGGTGCGGGAGGGTAGCGTACGACGACTTACCGTGCGCCCGGAACAGCTCGGTCTGCCGCGTGCCAACGAGCCCTACATCGAGATGTATTTCGGCTATCTCAACGTGCCGGCCATCGGCAAGAGCCTGCTGGGTGTGAACGGTCATGAGCGGCTCATGTCACGCCTGGAACCCAACGAGCATGCCATCTTCATCATTGCCAACGGCGTGGACTCCTTCAAGGGTTCGGGTTTCGTGCGCGGAGGCATCTATGACCGCATCCAGGTGGCCCAGGAAATGGACACCTTCACCTTCCGCGACATGGATTACCAGAACCTCTGGGGCCTCGAGGCGGAGGGTGCGCCCGGCTACCAGGAATCGGGCATCTTCATCATTCGTGATCCTGTGTTCAGCGCCGCCTACCCCTGGAGCCTGGTGTACCTGGGCAACAAGCTCGACCGCAACACGGGCGAGCGCAGCTTCGTCAGCTTCGACCAGGAATACTGGGTTCCGGCCCACTACCTGGAAGGCGGACGCCCCACCATCGTCAAGCCCGACCCGCCCTGGATGCGGGTGTGGAAGATGCGCGCCGTGGAGATCGGCCTGTTCAGCGCCTTCCTGCTCGCGGTGGCGGCCGTCTATGCAAACCGCAACCGCCTGACCCGGATGTCGAACCGCAAGAACAAGTGGCCGGTGAATGCCTTCAAGTACAGTTTCTGGTTGATCAGCGTCGGTTTCGTGGGCTTCTACCTGCTGGCCCAGCCCTCCATCACCCAGGTGCTGACCTGGTTTCATGCCCTGCTGTTCCAGTGGAAGTGGGAACTGTTCCTCACCGACCCCTTCATCTTCCTGTTCTGGATCTTCATCATCATCACGGTGTTCGTCTGGGGGCGCGGCCTGTTCTGCGGCTGGATGTGCCCCTTCGGTTCCCTGTCCGAGCTGCTGTACAAGATCGGTGGCGCCGTGGGCCTCAAGCGCTTCCAGTTCAAGCTGTCCAAGCCCTGGCATGACCGCCTGAAGTGGGTGAAGTACGGGGTGTTCTTCGTACTGTTGGCCGTATCCATGTTCTCCATGGGGCTGGCGGAGGTCCTGTCCGAGGTGGAGCCCTTCAAGACCACCTTCCTGGTGGGCCTGTTCAGCCGTACCTGGCCCTATACCCTGTTTGCCGCCGGCCTGCTGGCGCTGTCCATCTTCATCGAGCGGCCATTCTGCAAATACCTGTGCCCGCTGGGTGCCGCCCTCGCCATGCCCTCGACCTTCCGCTGGTATGGGCTGAAGCGCAAGCAGGAATGCGACAGCTGCAAGGCCTGCGCCGTGGGCTGCGGCTCCCTGGCCATCGACAAGGACGGTCGCATCGATCAGCGTGAATGCCTTTTGTGCCTCGACTGCATGGTGTTCTACACCGACGAGCATGCCTGCCCGCCGCTGGCCAAGGAGCGCAAGCGCCGCCTCAAGGCCGGCCTGCCGCTGACACCTATCGGTGCCGATGGCTACTACATCCCCATCTATCCCGAGCCGATGCGTCCCGCAACGGCCGGCAAGACCTGAGCCGGGAGGTCGTCCATGGTCGATCCACGCATGCCCACCGACCCTGTCGAGCCGCCCTATGCCGGTTACAGCCTGCCGGCCATGATCCTGGCCGAGATCTGGCATCACCTCTGGCCCTGGTGCCACGGCGGCTTCCAGCGCAAGCGCGCCCTGGTGGCGGCCGAGGTGGCCGTGGCCCTGGCGGCCACCCTCATCTGGGTACTGGCGGCTCTTGGCCGCCTCGATGCCGCAGCCATCATCGGCTGGTGGTTCGGCTGGAGCGTCTTCGAGGTCATCATTCGCATGCAGTCCAAGCCCTATATAAAGGAAGGCCCCTGGTGGGGTCGGCACTACCGCAAGGCCAGCCTGATGGACATGATTTCCTATGTGAGCTTCAAGAACCTGCTGATCGGGGCCGCGTTGTTCCTTGCGCTCAAGTCGATGGGCCTTCTGGTACTATGAGCAGATGCTACATGTTGTCTCTCATCGTCCTGACCATGTAGGAGCGGCCTTTGGCCGCGAACCGGCTAGTACTGCACTGTTCGCGGCCAAAGGCCGCTCCTACCCGGATCGCCATGCAGTCCGGCGGGGTGCGATCGTCAATGCGTAAGCTCTGGTTCGTATTGGTGGCGCTGTTGCTCACTTCGGGGGTGGCCCTGGCCGCGACCTGGCGGGTACAGCCGGGGGAATCCATACAGGCGGCGCTCGACCGTGCGGCGCCCGGCGACGTCGTCGAGGTGCTACGCGGCCGCTTCCGGGAAAACCTCCTGGTCGACAAGCCCCTGACCCTGCGCGGCCTGGACCGGCCCACCATCAGCGGCGGCCTGTCCGGCGATACCATCAACGTCACCGCCGAGGACGTGGTCCTCGAAGGCCTGATCGTCACCGATTCCGGCGACAGTCTGCGCGACCAGAATGCCGGCATCTACATCCGGCCCGGCGCCCATCGCGCCGTGGTGCGCGATTGCGACCTGAGCTACAACCTGTTCGGTCTGTGGATCGAGAAGGCCAACGACGTGCGCATCGAGAGTAACCTCATCACCGGCAAGCGGGATTATCGCTCGTCCCAGCGCGGCAACGGCATCCAGCTCTACAACACCCAGGGAGCGCGCATCCTCGATAACAACATCAGCTTCGTGCGTGACGCCATCTACGTGGACGTCACCCACCACGCGGTGTTCCGGGGCAACCGCCTGCACCGCAGCCGTTATGGCACCCATTACATGAATTCCTACCACAACCTGTGGGAAGACAATGATGTGTTCCTGAACCGTGGCGGCCTGGCCCTGATGGAGGTA
>DATHUT010000386.1:0-4499 GCA_035462005.1 Gammaproteobacteria bacterium
CCAGTACGATTTCCAGCTGCGTATCGGCTGCCCCCCGGGATATGAACCGGACGATGCCGTACTGGCGGCCGCCGGCGACCGGGTGAAGATCCTGCACAATCCCCTGGAAGCCGCCCGCGGCGCTCACCTGGTGGTCACCGACGTATGGACCAGCATGGGCCAGGAAAGTGAACAGAAGAAACGCGCCCGTACCTTCACCAGCTACCAGGTGAACAGCGCGGTGATGCAACAGGCAGACCAGGATGCCCTGTTCATGCACTGCCTGCCCGCGCACCGTGGCGAGGAAGTCGCCGCCGAGGTCATTGACGGCCCGCAGAGCGTGGTCTGGGACGAGGCGGAAAACCGCCTGCATGCGCAGAAGGCACTGCTGGAATTCCTGATGCGCGAGGCAGGTCACGGTACCGGGCACTAGAACCCTATCTGCGCAAAGCAGCTCAGGCAGGCTTGTTTCCCAGCCAGGCCAGCACCCGACCGGAATCGGACTCTGGTGCAGTACAATGGGGCAGAACCCTGGCCTCACTGGTAACCACCGCCACCTGGTAATCACCACCCAGGCTATCGGCAGCCGCGCTCTGCATGATCCCATCCATGCAATCCGCGTAGACAGCATGCCTCTGCAAGCCGTCCAACACCTCCGAGTGCGACACACGAACCCGCCAGTAATACTGGTACCGGGAGCCATCTTCAAAGACACTGCCCAGCTCGACACCACGCACGCCGGGAATCGTTGACAGGCAATCCCGCCCTTCCTGCAGCAAGGCGCGTTGCCGGGCTTCATCCTGTGAACGAAAGCTGAAAAGCAGCAGGTGCTCCGCATTGAGCCATGGTCGGCATTGTGCATTGACTTCCGCCGCACGGCCCGCGGCTCCCCACATGCGCAGGCAGCGCTCCACTTCCTCCAGGATCGTGGCCCGGGCACGCGCACGATAACCGTCGTAGTCTTTTGTCGCCGTTCGTCCTGTGGTCCGCAGTGCACCATCCATGCAGCCGGTGATCGCCGACTCATCGCTTATCTTTGCAACCCCGAGACTGATGAGCTTGTGGTACTGATCCTCCGTGAGAGCCTCACCTACCTCGATGGCCAGGGGCAAGCCGCAGCTCGTGCCGATCTCCTTGAGGCGGCGCCACTCCAGTTTCGGTTTGTCTTTTCCCGACTGCCGATTGCAGGGTATCGTAAGAGACAGAAAATCGACCTCGGACTTGGACAGGAAGGCGCAGACCTCGGTGGTGGTGGGCAAACTTCCACCCGAGCCACCCTGATCCGACCCGGCCCCCGGGGGGCTCCGAACAGCGCCGATTCGCGCTTCCAGCGGGACCCCACAGCCATGGGCCAGCTCCACACTGGCGCGCGTATGTCGCACCTGCTCATGGAACGCACCCGGCATATCGGCAATGCCTACGCTGTTCGCGCCCAGCCGTATGGCCTCCGTGACCGCCAGGGTGTCCGCCTCGCACCGCAGGTGAATCGCCACGGGAATCTCCGACCGGCGTGCGGCCGCCTCGACGGCAGGCATGATGACCTCGAGTTCAGAGCTCATATTGCCGTGCAAGGCAAGATTCAGGATAACGGGCGCACGGCAACGTTCAGCCGCGGCCAGGATGCTGTCGAGACTATCCAGCCCGGCGACCTCGAACGCTCCCACTGCGTAGCGGTTCTGGTAGGCATGCTGCATCAGGTCTTTCATATCCACTAAGGGCATGTGAACTCTCCTTTTGTCAGGCCGGGCAATTCGAACGAGACAGATTCAAATCAGGAAAAGAAGGTGCCGACTGCCGCATCCAGGGCATTGCGCATGTCCGGGTCGTCGGTAATCGGACGGATCAGGCAGACACGGCAGGCGGATACCGGCGCGACGCCCTTGACGATGAGTGTCGCCGCATGGATCAGCATGCGGGTCGAGACCCCTTCGTCCAGGCCGTGGCCCTTCAGGTTTCGCGAGCGCTCGGCAACGGCAACCAGCTTGCCCGCCATGTCCGCGGCAAGCCCGGTCTCATGCTCGATGATCTCGCTTTCCACCTCGGCATCCGGGTAATCGAAATCCAGGGCACCGAAACGCTGCTTGGTGGACTGTTTCAGATCCTTCATCAGGCTCTGGTAACCCGGGTTATAGGAAATCACGATCTGGAAATCGGGATGGGCATGAACCAGCTCACCCTTCTTTTCCAGAGGCAAGACACGCCTGTTGTCGGTGAGGGGATGAATCACCACAGTGGTGTCCTGGCGTGCCTCGACCACCTCGTCCAGGTAGACAATGGCGCCATTGCGGGCACCGATGGCCAGTGGCCCGTCCTGCCAGCGGGTGCCCTTTTCATCGAGGAGGTAACGCCCCACCAGGTCACTGGCGGTCATATCCTCATTACAGGCTACGGTAATCAATGGCCTGCCGAGCTTCCACGCCATGTATTCCACGAACCGGGTCTTGCCACAGCCTGTTGGCCCCTTGAGCATCATGGGCATGCGGGCTTCATAGGCGGCTTCGTACAGCTCCACCTCATCGTCCACGTGGCGGTAATAGGGTTTCTCTGTTATCCGGTACTGCTCGATGATGTCACTCATGTATAGCCTCGCTCTCGAGTTTCGGAATTCTAGCGGCACCGGTACCATTGCCAGGCGCGCAACATGCTGGCCAGCATTACCAACATCAGGGGCGGAAGAAGCAGCAAAAACATCCAATCGCGCATGATGGGAGACAGGGCCAGAATCACCAGTGGAAGTGAAACGGCCAACACTCGCCCGTTCCCGACCAGGATCCTTAGCCAGGGTGGCCTCCGATCATCCTGTTCGCCTTTACTGATCGATGATTTCATTCATGAGGATCCTCGATCCTGTTTGGCTGTAGTTCATCATGGCCTTATCGCTCCTGATCCATGACCTCCACAGGGGTCGTGAACATCAACAAGCCATAGTCCTGTTCATAGTTATCCCTCAGGCGATCGACTATCGCTGCGCACAGCTTGGCGTCTCCAATCACCTCGATGCGGATATTGCCCTCCTTTGGCCAATTCCCGCTGCGCAATCCATGGGCGCCCCTGCCACGTGCGTCGGTTACCGTGTAGCCCTTTGCGCCAAGCACCGTAATCTCCTCGATCAGGAGATTCTCCAGAACCGCCTCTGTGACAATGGTAAGTAACTTTGCTGACCGTTCGACCATGACTTTCAGGACCCGATACCATGCGCGTATTGCGCCATCCAGTAGTAGACTGGAATTCCTACAAAGATATTGAAAGGAAACGTAACGCCGAGTGAAGCTCCAATAGACAGGGCAGGATTGGCCTCGGGAACCGCGATACGCATCGCCGCGGGAGCGGCAATATAGGATGCACTGGCATACAGCGTCGCAAGCAGTGTCGTTCCACCGACCGAAAGGCCGAGCATCAGCCCCAGCATGGTGCCCGCCACGGCCGCTGTCAGGGGAGTCAGAACGGCAAAGACGACCAGGAACAGTCCGTAGTTACGCAGGTCAGCGACACGCATGGCCGCTACCAGGCCCATTTCCAGCAGGAATATCGCCAGCACGCCCTTGAACATGTCGAAAAACAGCTTGTCCAGCGGCTGTATCCCCTCAGGGCCTGCCATATAGCCAATGAGCAGACCACCCGTCAGCAGATAGATGCTCTTGCCGAGGAAGACCTCGTGCAGAAGCCTCCCCCAGCGGACATGTCCTGCCCCATACCGTGCCAGCAATACGCCAATGACCAGCGCCGGGATTTCCAGCAACACGAGGAACACCACCATGTACCCCTCGAAGACCTGCATTTCATGACCGAGGAAAGCAACACCCACTGAGAAGGTAACCACACTGACCGAGCCATAGTGCGCTGCAATCGAAGCGGAGTCGGCGCGAGTCATACGCCCCAGGTAGCGGAGCACAGGAAATGCAAGCAACGGGATCAGTGCCGCAATCAACAGGATGACCGCGCTATCCAGCGCGACTGCCCGTAACGGGTAATCCGCCAGTTTCACTCCACCCTGCAGTCCGATTGCCAGCAGCAGGAAGATACTCAGGGCGTCATAGATACTCCCAGGTATCTTGAGGTCTGACTTCAGCAATCCCGCAATGACACCCAGCAGGAAAAAAAGCACCACTGGCTCGAAGGTCATAACGAATCACTCCGACCCAGATGCCCCACGAAGCCATTGTCAGGCATACATTCAGCTTCCAGGCCCACGGACCTCGACATCCAGGTCCAGGCGCTCATCGCGTCAAACCCATGTAGAGTGCCGGCAGTTTCTCCGGCAGCCTTGCCACCTGGTCGAGCACCATGTAGTTGCGCGCGCCGAAGATACGGGAAACATACTGGTCGGCGTCTGGATCGAGCGAGACGCAGAAGGTACTGATCCCCTTCTTATGGAGTTCCTCCACGGCCTTCTTCGTATCGAACCTGAGATACTGGGGATCCCGCACGTCGTTGTCCGCGGGCTCTCCATCGGTCAGGAGCAGCAGCAGCTTCTTGTGACTCGGGCGCCTTCCCAGCAGGGTCCCGGCATGGCGCAGGGC
>DATHUT010000387.1:0-11859 GCA_035462005.1 Gammaproteobacteria bacterium
ATCCAGGGGGCGGCCGTCGAGTCCCTCCATGGCGATCTGCTTCATGCGCTCGGCTTCGGCCACCTCACGGCCAGTCACCTTCTGACGATAGAATTGCTTCTGCTCATCTCCGGCCGCCACCTCGAACTCGTACAGGTAGACATTCTGGCTGGCCGCATTGGCCAGGAAACGCGACAGCAGGTCGGTGGAGAAATGGTTGGCCCCGAATACGATATTGAGCAGGGCACGCTCGATGCCGGCACGTTCCTTGGCATGGGAGAAATTCGAATAGGCCGTGGCCAGGCGGGTGATATCCCGGTCATCGCTAAGCAGCATGCCCTGGCGGCCCACCGACAGCAGCGAGCCGATGGTACGGGTGTAATAGGCGATGGCATCCGTACCGCTGATAGCCAGGCTGCTCACGGCATTGCGCGTCGTGGCCAGATCACGCAGGTTGCGCTCCGCCGCATCCAGCGCCTGGTTCAGCACGGGTGGGTAGGCGCCACGATCGAAGGCCTGGAGCGCGGCCTGCAACTCGGCAAGCCGCTGGTCCGAGGCGTTGCGCTGAGCCGGGAGCTCGCTCGCGAAACGCTCTCCCTTGCTGCCCAGGAAGCCACCCGTCATGCCGCGTTCGATCTGCAGCTCATGGGCAAGATTGGAGAACTGCACCGACAGCTCCACCAGCATTTCCAGATTATGCATGGCGGTGCTGGTACGCGAGCGGTCCAGGACGCTGTTGATGGAAAAGAACAGCAGGCCCAGTACAGGCAGGGCCAGCACCAGCAACAGGCGGTTGCGCATGGTCATGTCATGGAATGAAATCATGGCTCGACTTCCTTATGGTTTACGATTGTTTTGCATGTAACGGTTGTCTCAGAATTCCTGCCACTCGTCGCTTTCGACCACCGGCCGGCGGGCGGCTTGCGGGGCGGGACGGGATGCCGCCTGGGGCCTGGCGGCCGGCTTCGCCGCCGGCTTGGCCACCGGGGCCACCGGCGCGGGCGCCAGAGTGGCGGACTTCGCCACCGCGGCGCCGACCCGGAAGAAGCCCATGGTCTCCACCAGACGTCGGGCCTGATCCTCCATGGAACGGGAAGCGGCCGCCGCCTCTTCCACCAGGGCGGCGTTCTGCTGGGTCACCTCATCCATCTGGGTGATGGCCTTGTTCACCTGCTCGATGCCTACCGACTGTTCCTGGCTGGCGGCGGCGATCTCGGCGACGATGTCCGTCACCTTCTTCACGCTGTCCACGATCTCGGTGAGGGTCTTGCCCGATTCATCCACCAGGCCAGAGCCGGTCTTCACCTTCTCCACGGAATCCTGGATCAGGTCCTTGATCTCCTTGGCGGCACCGGCGGAACGCTGTGCCAGGTTGCGCACCTCGGCGGCCACCACGGCAAAACCACGGCCCTGTTCGCCGGCCCGCGCCGCTTCCACCGCGGCGTTCAGCGCCAGCAGATTGGTCTGGAAGGCGATCTCGTCGATGACGCTGATGATGTCGGCGATCTTGCGGCTGGAGGCATTGATTTCGTTCATGGCCGCGACTGCCTTCGATACTACCTGGCCACCCTGCTCCGCCTGATCGCGGGCGCCCATGGCGAGCTGGTTGGCCTGGCGGGCGTTATCGGCGTTCTGCTTCACTGTGGAGGTCATTTCCTCCATTGAAGAAGCCGATTCTTCCAGGGCCGAGGCCTGTTCCTGGGTACGCTGACTGAGATCATCATTGCCGCTGGCGATCTCCCGAGCGGAGGAACCAACGGCATCGGAGGCCGTACGCACATCACCCACGATTCCGGACAGCTTCTCGGTCATGTTGCGCAGGGCGCCCAGCAGTTTGCCCAGTTCATCGTTACGCTCGATCTCGATACGGTTGTCCAGCTCGCCTTCGGCGATGCGATTGGCCACGGTGACGGCCTGCTCCAGGGGAACCATGATGGCGCGCACCAGCATCCAGGCCATCCACAAAACGAAGGCCACGCCGATGACAATAGCCAGGATGGCGTACAGGCGCATGTTCTGGTAGAGCTCAGTGGCGTTGGCGTATTCCTGGGCGGCCACGTCGATCTGCAGCTTGAGCAGGGCCTCGATGCCCTCGCCCACCGGCGCGAACAGGCGTGCAATATTGGTATTGATGTGGATTCGGCTTTCCTCGAAGCGACCGGCACGCAGCAGCTCCTGGGCCGGACGCAAGCCCTGCTGCACGAACATGCCGCGGGTACGGGCAAAATCCTCCGCCAGACGCGCCTCTTCTGGCGTCAGGTAGGTAGACATGTAGATCTCCCAGGTGCGGGTGATGAGGGCGATGTTGCCGTCCATTTCGTCCATGGCGCGACGCGCAGCCTGGCTGTCTTCGTTCATGGTGGAATGGGTCACCAGATTGATATTCTCCTGCAGCAATCGGCCGATATTGCGCAGCTGATCCAGCGGTACAGTGCGATCTTCGTAGACCGTGCGCAGCTCTTCCTTGATGATCCCCAGGCCGACAATGCCCATGATGCCTATGCCCACCAACAGCAGGATTGCCACCGCCAGGGTAGCGTTCAAACGCATTTTTACACTCAGATTCTTCATGACGGCTTCCCTTTCAGCAATTATTCGCTAACAGTCGATATGGCGTTCAATTCATCGGGCCGCAGCAGCCGGTCGATATCCAAGAGCATCACCATCTGCTCATCCACCGTGGCCAGGCCGTTGATGAAGTCGGCATCCACCACGGTGCCGAAATCCGGCTTGGGACGGATGTCGGCGGTGGCAATGTTGAGCACATCCGAGACGGCGTCCACCACGATTCCGAAAGTGCGTTCACGACCCTCGGTGAGCAGGGAGAGCACGATCACCACCGTGGTGGGGGTGTATTCGATTTCCTTGAGGTTGAAGCGCATGCGCAGGTCCACGATGGGCACGATGGTGCCGCGCAGGTTCAGCACGCCCTTGAGAAAGGATGGCGCGTTGGGAATCTGGGTTACCGGCGTCCAGCCCTTGATCTCCTGCACCCGCAGGATATCGACGCCGTATTCCTCGTTGGCTAGGGAAAAGGTCAGATACTGGCTGGACGTCGCATCGGCATTGCCTGCCTCCAGCTCCCTGGCCCGGACTTCCGTGGTGATTGCCTGTGTCATATCGCCTCCTGTGGCAAGCTATGCGCGTTTTCGTTCGACATCGTGGGTCGGGAGATTGGTCATGCGGATCAGCCCCGGGATGTCCATGATCAGGGCTACTGAGCCGTCGCCGAGGATGGTGGCGCCAGATACCCCGTCCACGCGCCGATAATTGGATTCGAGACTCTTGATGACCACCTGCTGCTGGCCGAGCAGCTCGTCCACGAAGATGCCGGCCTTCTGGCCGTCTCCTTCCGCCACCACCAGCAGGCCCTTGGTCAGGTCCTCGGTATCCGCTTCGATATTGAATACCCGGTGCAGACGGATCACAGGCAGGTATTCATCGCGCGAGCGGTACAGCTCCGCCATGCCGGCCACCTTGTTGATGGCTTCCGGTTTTGCCTGCAGGGATTCGATAATGGAGACCAGCGGGATGATGTAGATCACGCCGCCGACACGCACCAACTGGCCGTCCAGGATGGCCAGGGTCAGCGGCAGGCGGATGGTGATGCGCGAGCCCTGGCCTTCCTGGGAACTGAGCTCGACACTGCCGCCCACATCCTGGATGTTGCGCCGCACCACATCCATGCCGACACCGCGCCCGGACACGTCGCTGACCACATCCGCGGTGGAGAATCCTGGCTGAAAAATCAGGTCGCAGATCTTGTCGTCCGGCAGCGTGGCAGCCTCGGCCTCGCTGAGCAGGCCACGTTCCAAGGCCTTGGCCAATACCTTGCGGCGATTGATACCGGCGCCATCATCGCTGATCTCAATTACGATGTTGCCGCCCTGGTGATAGGCGTTCAGCAGCAGGGTGCCCGTGGCCGGCTTACCGGCGGCCAGCCGCACCTCGGGTGTTTCCAGTCCGTGGTCCAGGGCATTGCGCACCAGGTGCACCAGCGGGTCGCCGATCTTTTCCATGACGGTCTTGTCGAGCTCGGTGTTCTCACCCGACATGCGCAGGTCGATCTGCTTGCCCAACTTTCCGCCCAGGTCATGCACCAGGCGCGGGAAGCGATTGAAGGCGAAGCTGATGGGCAGCATGCGGATGCGCATCACCGATTCCTGCAGCTCGCGGGTATTGCGTTCCAGGGCCGTGAGACCGTCGCGCAGCTTTTCCAGTTTGGCCTGGGCATTATCCTGGCCCAGAGAGTCACCGATCTGGCCCAGCATCGACTGGGTGATGACCAGCTCGCCTACCATGTTGATGAGGTCGTCGATCTTGTCGATGCTGACACGAATGGAAGTGGTTTCCCCACTACCCGCGCCACCGCGGCGCTCACCACTGCTTCGCCGCTCCTTGCGGCGCCGTTCCACCAACAATTCACCATCCACCACCGTGCCGGGCTCGCTTTCCTCGACGGCCGCCTGCACCGCCGCCACCAGGGGCTGGATATCCAACTCTGCCTCGTCGGCCACCCAGGCGAACACCTCGTCGACCTGGTCGCGGGGGATCTCGCCTCGCAACTCGATCTCCCAGGCCAGGTAGCAGGCCTCCGGGTCCATCAGCTCCCAATCAGGCAGGCGTTCGCTGTCCGCCGACACCCGTATTTCTCCAAGCCCGGCCAGTTCGCGCAGGATGCGCAGTGGATCGTTGCCGGTACGCATCATGTCCAGGTCGGGGCGGAAACGAATGCTCCAGCCCGCGGCAGTTCCCTGCTCTCCCGGGGGAGTGGTAGCCGCGGTGGAACTGGTGGCAGCGGCTGGTCCCTGCTCCAGGGCCGCCTGCAATTCCGCCTGCAATCCCGCGATGACGTCTTCATCGACTTCCGCCGCACCCTGGGCAGCGGCCACCAACATGCGCAGCCCATCCACGGCACGCAGCAGCAGGTCGGCTTCCGACTGGACCACCTGGCGGCGACCGTCGCGCATCTCGTCCAACAGGGTTTCCATCAAATGGGTGAAATTGGCGATGTCCAGAAAACCGAAGGTGCCACTGCCGCCCTTGATGGAATGCGCCGCGCGGAAGATGCTGTTGATCGCCTCCGGCTCGGCCGCGCCCACATCAAGGTTGAGCAGCGCGGATTCCATGAGGTCCAGGCCCTCGAGGCTTTCCTCGAAAAAGGTCTGATGGAACTGTTCCATGTCCATGGCCATGAGGCTTACCCGAGTACTTTCTTGATGGTGGAGAGCAGCTGTTCCGGGTTGAAGGGCTTGACGATCCAGCCAGTGGCCCCGGCCGCCTTCCCTTCCTGCTTTTTGTCCGCCGCCGACTCGGTGGTCAGCATGAGCATGGGCGTGAACTTGTAGGCCGGCAGGGTGCGCAGGTTCTTGATCAGCGTAATGCCGTCCATCTTCGGCATGTTCACGTCGGTGAGTACCAGGTTGACGGATTTGCCGCGCGCCAGGGCCAGGGCCTGTTCCCCATCGGCCGCTTCGACCACGTCGTAGCCAGCGCCCTTCAGGGTGAAAGCGACCATCTGGCGCATGGAGGCGGAATCGTCGACCGCGAGTATGGTTGCCATGAGTGAGGTTCCTCTACTGTGATTACATGGAATCGGGGGACAGGCCCAGCTCGCCATCCAGGCCCAGCAGGGCGGCGGCTTCACGGAGTTGGGGGGAAGGTTTACGCCAGTCCGGCGCGCGGCCGGCCTGGACGGCGGCCAGCTGGAAGGCCAGCAGCAGCTGCAGTGCCGCGCCATCCAGCTGCTCGACGGCTGAACCGTCGAGGGCCAGGGGGCCGCCCTTTTCCAGGGCCTGGTCGAGCTGGGGATGCAGCTCCGCCATCCGCGCGATCCCCAGGGTGGCGGGCAGACGCAGCACGCGGGTACGCGCACGGGAACTTTTCGGGGTTTTGCCTTCCGTCACAGCCTTCCTCCCTGCGGTCGGCCCGATTGGCGGCGTTCGTACGCATGCCTACAGGTCGTCCGCATCAAATGCGAGGAAAGGCGGGTTCGGGGCCTTTCAGATCGGGTGGCGACGGGTTTCCGTCAGGAATCGTCAGTGCTACGTCACCCGTTGTCAGAGTAGCGGTATCCCTAGCGTCCGTGGCCGGTGAAACCTTAGCGTGGGACACAGGTATTTCCGGTCAGCAGATCGATCGTCGGGAATACTCCTGACGGGATCGCCAGTACTTTGGCAGCATTGACAGGCGTGCAAAAACTGGACCAGCGGCCCGACAGGATTCAAAGGGCAGTGCGCTCCAGCAACCAGCGGGGCAGCTGGCTGGCCGGCATGGGCCGGGCGAGCAGGTAGCCCTGCATCTGGTCGCACCCCTCGCCGCGCAGGAATTCCAACTGATTCCGGGTCTCGACCCCTTCTGCCACCACTTGCAGCTGCAGGCGCTGGGCCATGGCCAACACCGCCGCGACGATGGCGGCATCGTCATGGTTGTCGCATACATCGCGCACGAAGGCCCGGTCGATCTTCAGGCTGTTGATGGCGAAACGCTTGAGGTAGGCGAGCGAGGAATAGCCGGTACCGAAATCGTCGATGGCCACCCGCACCCCCTGATCGCGCAACTGGCGGATACTGGCGGCGGCCCTCCCCACATCGTCCATAAGGGCGCTTTCGGTAATCTCCAGCTCCAGGTCGGCGGGATTTATGGCATGGCTCGCCAGTGTCTCGCGCACCAGGGCACAGACATCGTCGCGCCGGAACTGGTGGGTGGAAACATTGACCGCCATGGCCAGGGGCGGCAGACCGGCCTGCTGCCAGACGCGCGCCTGTTGACAGGCCTCCTGCAGCACCCAGCGTCCCACCGGCACGATCATGCCCGTATCTTCCAGAGTGGGAATAAACTCGCCCGGCGGCACCAGGCCATGATCCGGATGGCGCCAGCGCAGCAAGGCCTCCACCCCCACCACCAGGCCACTGCCGAGGTCCAGCTTGGGTTGGTAATGCAGCACGAACTCATTGCGTTCCAGGGCGCGGCGCAGCCTGCTCTCCAGGTCCAGGCGCTCGAAGGCACGGGCATTCATGTCGGCGGTATAGAATCGGTACCCACTGCGACCCTCGGCCTTGGCGCGGTACATGGCCGTGTCCGCATTGCGCAGCAAGGTCTCGGCATCACCGCCATCCTGTGGGTACATGCCGATACCGATGCTGAAGCTGAGAAAGAGTTCCTGGCCTTCCAGCACGAAGGGATGGTGCATGGTGACCATCAGCTTGTCGAGGATGGGAGCCACATCCTCGGGATGGTCCAGGTCCTCCAGCAGGATGGCGAACTCATCGCCCCCCAGGCGTGCCACCGTGTCACCCTGGCGCAGGCATTTGGCCAAACGGCCGGCCACGGCACGCAACAGGCGGTCACCGGTGCTGTGCCCCAGGGTGTCGTTGATCTGCTTGAAGCGATCCAGGTCCAGGAACAGGGCCGCCATCTGTCTGCCGTGGCGGGTGGCACGCCCCATGGCACGCTGCAAACGGTCGAGCAGCAGCAGGCGATTGGGCAGTTCGGTCAGGGAATCGTGGTGAGCGAGATGGTCCAGACGCTGCTGTATGTGCATGCGCTCGCTGATGTCGCGGCCGGTGGAGACATAATGGGTGATCTCGCCCGTTTCCGGATCGCGCAGGGGCGAGATACTCTTTTCCTCGTAATAGAGCTCGCCGTTCTTACGCCGGTTGATGAATATCTCACGGTAGATCTCGCCAGCCTCCAGCGTCTGCCACAGGCCCTGGTAGAAATACTGGCTGTGCTTGCCCGACTTGAGGAGTGCCGGCGTCTGGCCCAGTGCCTCTATACGGGTATAACCGGTAGTGCGCTCGAAAGCCGGGTTGACGTAGTCGATGCGCCCGGCACGGTCGGTGATCATAATGGAATCGGCGGTCTGTTCCAGGGCACTGGCCTGCTTGGCCAGCTCGGCCTGGTTGCGACGCTGCTCAGCGCGCAGCCGTTCCTGCTCGCTCACATCCTCAAGCACCAGCAGCAGGGCGGCCCGGCCAAGCTTGCCGAGGACCGGATGCAGGTGTTCGCCGAAACCCGTCGCCAGAGGCGTGATGGTGGCCTCGAACCAGCATTCCGTCCCACCCCGGGTGGCGCAAAAACCCGCCGACGAGAGGGTATCGCCACTGGCGAGTACCTCGAGGGCGCAACGAATCAAGCCGCTATCGTCGAACAACTCGTCCAGTTTGCGATTGACCAAGGCGTCGTGCCCCATATCGAACAGGCGATCCACGAAGCGGTTCGCGGACAGCACCTCGAGGTCGGCGGACAGCACCAGCAGACCGGCGGGCACGCTGCATATTATGTTCTCCGCGTACTCCTTGAGTGCCAGGATGGAACGCCGGTCGGCATGGAAATAGGTCTCCAGCGCCAGCCCCATGTCGAAGAACACGATCTTGAGCAGGGCACGCATCGCCGCCCAGCGGTCTTCCGCGTCGTCCGCGCCCTCCTCCCATACCTCGGGCAACAGCTCGGTGAGATATTTGCAATAGGCGCCCAGATACCACTGGGGATCCAGCCCCACCCGCTGGTGGGTCAGCCCCACCCGCAGGCGGTCCTGCACATAGTCCGTGCCATAATCGCCGGCACTGAGACGGTCGAAATAATCGCTCTGCTTGTGACGCAGACGTGCCTGGAGTTCCGGAGTGGCGATCAACTCGCGGGTGCTGTCGAAGCGCAGCAGGTGGGCGTAGAAGGCGTCGATAAAGCGGGCGCGGGCCTCCTGCAAGTGTTGGTGTTTTTCCCGTAGCAGGCGCGCATCCTGGGCGCCAAACCCGAGAAAGGCCTTGCGGCGGGCAATCTCGACATTGTCGAGGCCCAACTCGGCCATGGCTGATTCGATCAATTGTTCCAGGGGCATCATGGACTGCCTACCCCATACTGCCCGCCCCGCCCAAGCCCTTGTATCCTGCTTTCCAAGTCGCCCCCTCCCCTGGCCATGCGCAACCATCCCGTGGGCACCGACCGGTCAGGGCGGGTACGGGGAAAGGCTGCGGCGGTTGATTGACATCGTGTCCCAGCACCGGAATGGATTCCGGTGAACAACAGGGTCCATCTGTCGGGAGCGGGCTCGGAGCTCCGGGCACCTGTGTATCTACTTCTTCCTGCTAATGCACACTTTTGATCAGAACCTGACGAAAATCAATAGGTATAGAACGGTTCTAACCCTGCGCCCGGGGTTCGGGCGCGCCATCCCCGGCAGTGCGCACCAGCTCGGCGGCCAGTGCACTCAAGCGCCGCCGCTGGGTGCGGGCCTCACCACGCAGGTGCTCGAAGGCCGCCTGCTCGTCCAGGCCCTCCCGGGCCATGAGAATGCCTACCGCCATGCTGACCTCGCGCCCCAGGCGCAGGGCCGCCGACAACTGGGCCTCCTCTTCCAGCAAAGCGCGCAGTTCCCGCCCCCGGTTCAGCGCCGCCTCGATGGAGGGCAGGATCTGCTGAACATCGAGGGGCTTCACCAGATAGCCCAGCGCCCCGGCCCGCACCGCGGCGGACACCACCTCGGAATCGCCATAGGCGGACAGGAACAGGAAGGGGCAATCCGTGTGCTCGCACAACCAGCGCGCCACCGCCAAGCCGTCACGGCCCGGCATGCGCATGTCGAGGATGGCCAGATCGGGCTTGTGCTCGCAGGCCAGGCGAATGGCCTCATCGCCACCTGCCGCATCCAGCACGGTATAGCCTGCGCGGCGCAGGCCCTCGGCCAGGGTGGCGAGTACCAGGCGATCATCATCGGCGAGCAACAGGGTGGTTTGGGTCATGGTTACGCATTTCATCAAGTAGGGGGTGGGGGGAACCAGTCGGTCGGTGCGCAGGGACTGGCTCAGGTTATACTCATCGACCCTTTGACCGGCCAAGATCAGTATATAACCCAAGTGAGAGTAAGATAAGGGGCGAATTAAGGGCCCTGGTCACCCATTAATTGGTTTCCGGGAGTCCGGGAGAGTCTTTTTGGGAACTGAACTGGCCAAGCCTGCATCGTCGCAACCAACCTAATACTTATTTTTATTGTGTGGTTTTATACAGGACTATGCCCCGGACTGCAAGTCCCTGTCCTCGGGCAGGATCACGGGGGTTTCCAGGCGCAGGCGGGCCCGCACAGTGTCCCCGGCCTGCTCGAAGGTCAGCAGTGCGCCTTGGTGGGGTAGCAGTGAACGCACCAGCCCCAACCCGGTACCGAGCCCCTGACCGGTGGCGAAATCGAAGTCCCCCGCCAGCCTTCCCGGCCCCGCCACCTCGACCTCGGCGGCCTGGTCTGTCTGGTACAGGCGCACAGTCACGGGACTGCCGGCGCCGGCACCATGCTTCACCGCGTTCTGGATCAACTCGTGCAGCACCAATGCCAGGGGTACTGCCTCCTCCGTACGCACCTGTACCGGCTGTGGCATGTCCAGTTCCAACAGGGGCTGTACGCTGGCACGGGTCAGGGTACTGGCGGTGCGGGCGATGGCCTGCACCATGTCGCACAGGCGCACCTGCAGGTCATCCCCCTGGCCGTGCAGGCCATGCACCAGGGCGATGGACTGCACCTGGCCGATGGCGGCGGAAATGGCCTCCTCCAGCTCCGGGTGGGCGCTGGCCTGTTCCCGCAACAGGCCCACCACCCCCTGCAGGTTGTTCTTGATACGGTGATGCACCTCACGCACCAGGGTGTCGCGGTGGGCCTGCTCCTGCGCCAGGCGATCACCCATACGCCGTTCACGCGCCGTGATGTCGCGGAAGATGCCCTGGGCCACGGCTTGGTCGCCATAGTGAATGGCCGTGGCGGCGACCTCGCAGGTGATCCGGCTGCCGTCCTTGCGGATCACCGAGTGCGTCATCAGGGTGGTGCCCGACTCGGTCAATTGCTCGAACACCTGGCGCAGGCGCGGCAACTCCTCCTCCGGGTGAAGCTGGCTGGCGTGCATGCCCTGCAGTTCCGCGCGGCTGTAACCGAGCAGCTGCTCGGCCTTGCGATTGGCGTCCACGAGATTGCCCTCGAAATCAGCCAGCAACATGGCGTCCACCGCATTGTCCAGCAGGGCACGGTATTTCTTTTCCGAGGCCTCCAGCTGCTGCTCGCGCTCCTTTTCCTCTGTGATGTCGATGGCCAGGCCCAGCACTGCGTCCTGCGCCCCGCCCGGCAGACGGAAGGGCATCTTGGTGGTACGCAGGGTGCGGCGCACGCCATCGGCGCCAGTGAAACTCTCCTCCGGCATGAAACGTACCTGGCCGCTCTCGATCACGGCCCGGTCATCGGCCAGCATGCGCGCCACCTGTTCAGGGTCCGGGTGCAGTTCCTGATGCAGGCGCCCGGTCATGGCCTCCACGCTGCTGCCATAAGCCGCCGCCGCAGCCTGGTTCACCAGCAGGAAGCGCCCCTCGGCATCCTTGACGAAGATGCGGTGCGGCACCAGGTCGATGACCTGGCGCAGGATGCGTTCACTTTCACGGAAAACCTCTTCCGAGCGCGCATACTGCGCGGCCTCGGCCTCGGCACGACGCCGCCATTCCACCAGCAGGGCGGTGAGCAGGATCACCAGCAGGGACAGCGCGCGATTGACCAGGGCGATCCAGCCCTCCGCCACCGGCGACAAGGGGATGGCCGCCAGCACCAGCAGGCCGGACAACACCGCCACCAGCCAAGTCAGGCTCGCCGGCGCCCACAGGGTCAGCAGTATCGGGATCACGTAGAGGATACCCGCCGCCACCCCCATCGGCAGTTGCAGATCAAGGAGAAACACCCCCGGTAACAGCAACAGGCTGGTGGCACTGGCAAGGGCGCGGGAGGAAAGGGACATGCCTCTATATAGCCCTAAAAAGGGGTCGGTGACAAATGAGTCCAATTCACACTTGCTGTCTAGACTCAATTGTCACCGACCCCTGTATACATTGTCGGGCTGAAGCCCGACCTACAGGGTG
>DATHUT010000388.1:0-4473 GCA_035462005.1 Gammaproteobacteria bacterium
CGACTATTGTCGGCAGTTGTGTGTTCATTGTCATTCCGGCCTGCGCCGGAATGACGAAGGACTTGATTGTCGATGATTGTAATAACCCTGGCGTCTTGGCGGTTCAACAAAAAATCTGGATAGATCAGGCATGGCTGAACCCTACATTATCAAAATGCCCCAGCTTTCGGACACCATGACCGAAGGTGTAATCGTCAGCTGGGAAAAGAACATCGGCGACAGGATCGAGCGCGGCACCATCGTCGCCACGGTGGAGACCGACAAGGCCATCATGGACGTGGAGGTGTTCCGTGACGGTTACCTGTCGGGGCCGCTGGCGGCGGTGGACAGCACCGTGCCGGTAGGCGAGGCGATCGCCTACCTGGTCGCCTCGAAAGATGAGGTGCAGGAGGCTGGCGCGGCCGCGCCACAAGCCGCGGCCGAGGACAAACAGCCGGCATCCGACAGCGCGCAAGCGGAACAGGAAAGCGGGACGGAAGCCGAGGTGGAAGCCCCTGCCGATACCGCGCCCGCCGCCGGCGCCCCCGAGGGCGCCATCTACACCATTGCCATGCAGCAGCTCTCCGACACCATGACCGAGGGCGTGGTGGTGAGCTGGGAGAAACAGCCCGGCGACAAGATCAAGCGCGGTACCGTGGTGGCCCAGGTGGAGACCGACAAGGCCATCATGGATGTGGAGGTGTTCCGCGAGGGCTACCTGTCCGGACCCATGGCGGCGGTGGACAGCACCGTGGCAGTGGGTGAGCCCATGGCCTACCTGGTGGAAAGCCCCGAGCAGGTGGTACGGGAAGAAATGAAGGTCTCCGGCGCAACCGCCGCACCGGCCAAGGCGGAGGTCTCCGCGGGTTCCGCCCGCAAGGACGCGCCTGCCGCACCGGTGCCCGCCGGGAGCCTCAACACCGGCGGCGCCCCGGCGCCGCGTCCCTCCGGCCGCGCGGCCACCCCCTATGCACGCAAGCTGGCCGGCCAGCGCGGCATCGATCTCAACACGGTCAGCGGCAGCGGCCCGCGCGGCGCCATCCAGGCCCAGGACGTGATGGGCGCCCAGCCGATGCCGGCTGGCGGTGGCATCCGCGAAGTGGACGTGCCTGGCGAAGGCCGCCCCATGAACAAGCTGGAAGCGGCCATCAGTCAGGCCATGACCGATTCCCTGACCATGCCCACCTTCCATGTCACCGCCCACATCCGGCTCGGCGCGCTGATCAAGGCCGCCAAGGCCCAGGGCGTGTCGGTGACCGTGGCGATCGCCAAGGCCTGCGCCCTGGCCATGGCCAAGTACCCGAAGATGAACTGGTGCTACCAGCCGAAGAACAAGCTGGTGGAACGCGCCAACGTGGACGTGGGCATGGCCGTGGCCGCCGACGGCGGTGGCCTGGTGGTGCCGGTGCTGCGCAACTGCGAATCCCGCGAACTGGACGAGCTGAACGAGGACTGGAAGGACCTGGTGGAGCGCGCCCGCAAGCGCCGCCTCAAGCCCGAGGAATACCAGGGTTCCACCTTCCAGGTCTCCAATATGGGCATGTTCGGCGTCAGCCATTTCGATGCCATCGCCACCCCCGGCATCGCCGCCATCCTGGCCATTTCCGCCAATACCGATCAGGGCAGCCCCTTCACCATCACCGGCGACCACCGTGTGGTGAACGGTGCCGACGTGGCCCTGTACCTGGGCGAGCTGAAGGGCTTCATCGAGCAGCCGGAAGCCTGGATGGGCCCCACCGGCCCGGCCATCCCCGAAGGGGAGTGGGACTACGACGTCGTGGTCATCGGCGGCGGTCCCGGTGGCGAGGACTGCGCCCGCGACCTGGCCGGCCATGGCCTCAAAGTGGCCCTGGTCAACGACTCGCCCTTCCCGGGCGGCGAATGCCTGTGGCGCGGCTGCATCCCCTCCAAGGCCTGGCGCGCGGCGGCCGATCGCATCCGCGATCGCCACGAGGACGCGCACCTGGGCGTGATGGGCACCACCAAGGCCACCCTGGACTGGGGCAAGCTGGAGGCCACCCGTCGCCAGGTGCTGGAGACCCGCGGCGACATGGCCCTCAAGACCGACAAGGGCGTGAAGATCCAGTACCTGCAGGGCTTCGCCCGCTTCGTCGATGACCACCATGTGTTCATCGACCAGGGCGGCAACCAGAAGGACCCGCACACCCGCGCCCCGCAGGGTGACGGCAAGCAGGGTGACAAGGTCAGCTTCGGCTGCGCCGTGGTCGCCACCGGCGCGCCGCCCTTCGTGCCGCCCATCCCCGGTGCCCGCGAGGGCCTGGGCAAGGACGGTGGCGTGCTCACCTCCGATACCGTCTGGGGTCTCGAGGAACAGCCGAAGAAACTGGTGGTCATCGGTGGTGGCGCCATCGGCCTGGAAATGGCCCAGTTGATGCAGGATTTCGGCGCCAAGGTCACCCTGCTGGAGGCCAAGGACCGCATCCTGGCCGAGGTGGAACCAGAGATCGCCAAACACCTGACCGCGGTGCTCAACGATGACCCGCGCCTGGATGTGCACACCTCTGTCGCCATCGACAAGATCAGCGGCAAGGCCGGCAACATGCAGGTTGCGTACAAGGATGCCGAGGGCAAGGCCCACAAGATCAAGGCCGACTACGTCATCATGGGCACCGGCAAGCGCCCGGTGCTCGATGGCCTGGACGTGGACAAGGCCGGTATTGCCACCGACGGTCCGGCCATCAAGGCCGACGCCCGCTGCCGCACCAACGTGCCGCATATCTTCGCTATCGGCGACGTGATCGGCGGCTACATGCTGGCCCACACCGCCGCGCAGCAGGGCCGCGTGGCCGCCATGACCATCCTCGGCGAGGACATGAAGTACGACCAGGACAAGGACTGCGGCGTGATCTTCACCCGTCCCGAGGCCGCCTTCGTGGGTCTGTCCGTGGAGCAGGCCAAGGCCAGGGGCATCGACGCCGTCGAGGTCAAGGTGCCCATGAACATCGACGCCAAGGCCATGATCAACAATGAGCTGCACGGCATGATCAAGATCGTCGCCGACAAGCAGAGCCACCGCATCGTCGGCGTACACCTGCTGGCGGACCATGCCGACACCCTGATCGGCGAGGCGGTGATGATGGTTTCCGGCGACATGACCCTGGAGCAGGTCGCCAATGCCATCCACCCGCATCCGACCCAGACGGAACTGTTCGGCGAACTGGCGCGGCGGCTGCTGGCGCGGTTGCGGCGGTCGCGGAAGTAGGGTTTTTTGATTACAGGCAAAGGCAACACCTTGGTAACGCCAAGCGCGCCAAGGACGCCAAGAACGCCAAGGTAATGATTGCTGTTTGATTTCTTGGTGCTTTTATACACAGGGAGGTGTGTATGGAGCCTGGAGGCGAAGTCGATGGTGTGGCGCGGGAGGTTATTGGCGCTGCAATCGAGGTGCATCGTCATCTGGGGCCTGGCTTCTGCGAGGCGGTGTATGAGGCGGCCCTGGTTCATGAGCTTTCGCTGCGCAGGATACCGTGCAGAAGCCAGGTTCCCGTGTGGGTTGGCTATAAGCAAGTTTGCGTGGGCGAAGGAAGGCTGGATCTGCTGGTGGCCGACAGGGTTGTGGTGGAACTGAAGTCAGTCGAGCAGCTTTGCAATCTTCACAGGGCGCAATTGCTTTCCTACCTCAAGGCGACGGAGATGCGGCTGGGCCTATTGATCAATTTCAATGTGCAATTGCTCCGCAATGGCATCAAACGCATCGTATTGACATAAAAAACTTGGCGGCCTTGGCGTCCTTGGCGCGCTTGGCGTTTATAAGGTGTTTCCAGCAGGATTCCAATCATGTCCAACATAAAGAAAGTCGTACTCGCCTACTCAGGCGGTCTCGATACCTCCATCATCCTCAAGTGGCTGCGCGACCAGTACGACTGTGAGGTGGTGACCTTCACCGCCGACATCGGCCAGGGCGAGGAAGTCGAACCGGCGCGTGCCAAGGCCAAGGCCATGGGCGTGAAGGAGATCTACATCGAGGACCTGCGCGAGGAATTCGCGCGCGACTACGTGTTCCCGATGTTCCGCGCCAATACCATCTACGAAGGTGAATACCTGCTCGGCACTTCCATTGCCCGGCCGCTGATCGCCAAGCGCCTGGTGGAGATCGCAAACGAGACCGGCGCGGATGCCATCTCCCATGGCGCCACCGGCAAGGGCAACGACCAGGTACGTTTCGAGCTGGGTGCTTATGCGCTGAAGCCAGACGTGAAGGTGATCGCGCCCTGGCGCGAATGGGATCTTCTGTCCCGCGAGAAGCTCATGGCCTATGCCAAGGAACATGACATCCCGGTGGACTTCGCCAAGGCGGGCAAGAAATCTCCCTATTCCATGGATGCCAACTCCCTGCACATCTCCTACGAGGGCGGTATCCTCGAGGACCCCTGGGCGGAACCGGAAGAGGATATGTGGCGCTGGACTGTGCCGCCGGAAAAAGCCCCCGACACGCCGGCCTACGTGGAACTCACTTACCGTAACGGTGACATC
>DATHUT010000389.1:0-3651 GCA_035462005.1 Gammaproteobacteria bacterium
GAGACCACTCGCGCGTCACGCGTTTTCCGCCTCGCTCAGCACGAACCGGGCGAAGGCCTGCGCCGCGGGACTCAAGCGCTTCCCCTCGCGCTGCACCAGGTACCACTGGCGCAGTAGCGGAAAGCCCTGCACGTCCAGCACGCACAGCTGCCCCGATGTCAGCTCCGCCTGCACCGTGTGCAGGGATACCACGCCCAGCCCCAGTCCCGCCTCCCCCGCCTGCTTGATCGCCTCGTTCTTGTTCATTTCCATGGCCGCCTGGAAGACCAGACCATGATCCGCGAGAAATGTTTCCAGCGCGCCACGGGTGCCGGAGCCCTGTTCGCGGCCGATCAGCGGCTCCTCGACCAGGCGTGTGAGCGGGATGTCCCGAACCCCGGCCAGCGGATGGCCGGTGGCGGCGATCACCACCAGGGGGTTGTCCATAAAGGGTTGCGCCTGCAGGTCGAGCCCTTCCGGCGGCTTACCCATCAGGGCCAGATCGATGCTGTTCTCGCGCAGGTGCTGCAGCAGGGTTTCCCGGTTGACCACATTGAGGCTGAGGCGCACGTCTGGGTGCAGGGCGCGGAACAGGGCCATCAACCGGGCCGCGAATACACTGGCGGTGCTGGCCGCCGACACCGCCAGGGTGCCGCCCTGCAGGCCCTGTAGATCGGCGAGGGCATGTTCCAGGTTGGCAAGCTCGTCCGCGATGACCCGGCCGGCCCGCAGCGCGTCCCGTCCGGCCTGGGTCAGGTGG
The DNA here is from genome assembly GCA_035462005.1 of Gammaproteobacteria bacterium. Taxonomy (GTDB): domain Bacteria; phylum Pseudomonadota; class Gammaproteobacteria; order DSM-19610; family DSM-19610; genus JAIVHA01. The sequence goes on from DATHUT010000389.1 coordinate 740, forward strand.
ATGTGCTTGCCCATGTGCTCGAACAGTGGCAGGCCCAGGATCCCTTCCAACTGCTTGATCTGCATGGAAACGGCCGGCTGTGACAGGTGCAATTCAGCACTGGCGCGGGAAAAACTGCCGTTGCGGGCTACGGCGTCGAGGATCTCGAACTGGCGCAGGGTGGGCTTAATCATAATTATAAGTTTGAGGAAGTCTCATTAATACTGAATATATCTTATAGACCTTGTTATTTATAGTCCTACCAGAAGTAATGCATTTTTCACCCCGCCATTCACTCCGGAGGACCCCATGGCCCACGATCAATCCAGCCGTTACGCCAACCTCGATCTCAAGGAAGCCGACCTCATCGCCGGCGGCCAGCACATCCTGGTGGCCTACAAGATGAAGCCCAAGACGGGCTACGAATACCTCGCCACCGCTGCCCACTTCGCCGCGGAGTCCTCCACCGGCACCAACGTCGAGGTCTGCACCACCGATGACTTCACCAAGGGCGTGGACGCGCTGGTCTACCACATCGACGAAGCCAGTGAGGACATGCGCATCGCCTACCCGCTGGACCTGTTCGACCGCAACGTCACCGACGGCCGCTTCATGCTGGTGTCCTTCCTGACCCTGACCATCGGCAACAACCAGGGCATGGGCGACGTGGAACACGCCAAGATGATCGACTTCTACGTGCCCGAGCGCGCCATCCAGATGTTCGACGGCCCCTCCAAGGACATCTCCGACCTGTGGCGCATCCTGGGTCGCCCGGTGCAGGACGGCGGCTACATCTCCGGCACCATCATCAAGCCCAAGCTGGGCCTGCGCCCCGAGCCCTTCGCCCAGGCGGCCTATGAATTCTGGCTGGGCGGCGACTTCATCAAGAACGACGAACCGCAGGGCAACCAGGTGTTCGCCCCCATCAAGAAGACCCTGCCGCTGGTGTACGACGCCATGAAGCGCGCCCAGGACGAAACCGGCGAGGCCAAGCTGTTCTCCATGAACATCACTGCCGACGACCATTTCGAGATGTGCGCGCGCGCCGACTTCGCCCTGGAGACCTTCGGCCCCGACGCCGACAAGCTGGCCTTCCTGGTGGACGGTTTCGTGGGTGGTCCAGGCATGGTCACCACCGCGCGCCGTCAGTACCCGAGCCAGTACCTGCACTACCATCGCGCCGGCCACGGCATGATCACCTCGCCGTCCGCCAAGCGTGGCTATACCGCCTTCGTACTTGCCAAGATGTCGCGCTTGCAAGGTGCCTCCGGCATCCACGTGGGCACCATGGGCTACGGCAAGATGGAAGGTGAAAACGACGACAAGGTCATCGCCTACATGATCGAGCGCGACGAGTGTCAGGGCCCGGTCTACTTCCAGAAGTGGTACGGCATGAAGCCCACCACGCCAATCATCTCCGGTGGCATGAACGCACTGCGCTTGCCTGGCTTCTTCGAGAACCTGGGCCACGGCAACCTGATCAACACCGCGGGCGGCGGTTCCTACGGCCACATTGACTCCCCGGCCGCCGGCGCGAAATCGCTGCGCCAGGCCTACGAGTGCTGGAAGACGGGTGCCGACCCGGTCGACTACGCGAAGGAGCACCATGAATTCGCCCGTGCCTTCGAGTCCTTCCCGGGTGACGCCGACAAGCTGTACCCCGGCTGGCGTGAGCGCCTGGGTGTGAAGGCGGCCTGATCGCGATCGCAACCCGAAAAAAGCCCCGCGGAGCGGGGCTTTTTTTATGGAACGCCGTCTCCCCGTCATGCTCGAAGGCTGTCGCTGTCCCAGCGGATTACAACCCGTTACATTCGGGAAACAAAATGAAAACCCGCAGCAATTCCTCTGTTACATTCTTCCCATAATGTGTGCATCGTGTCGGTGGAGCATCCTTCGGGCACAGGATCGAACATTAGCCATAGGACAACTTTGCGAGGACAGAGACATGCTACGGAAATTCGTCATCGAACGGGAAGTACCCGGCATCGGAAACAACAGCGCGGAGGGTTTCTGCGCGGTGGCCTCCACATCGAATGGCGCATTGAACCAACTGGGAACCGGGATTCAATGGGTGCATTCCTACGTGACCGCCAACAAGACCTTCTGCATCTACCTGGCGGAGAGCGAGGAACTGATCCGCGAACACGCCCGCATCAGTGGCTTCCCGGCCAACAGGATCACCGAGGTCGTGACCATTATCGACCCGACCACGGAACGCAAGGAGGCCATCAGCCGAGTTGCCTGATCAATAATGAAAATCCCAATGGGGTCGGACTCGATTGATTCACGAACGAGCCCGGCCCCATTGAGAATCTATTCCAGCATATGGGAGACTGCTTCACTTCACCGTCATCCCCGCCCTTACCCCGCCAGCCGCACCACCTCCAGAACCTTCTCGTAGGACACCTCGTCCGTGCCGGCATCCAGCATGTCGCGGTGCAGCAGGTGCATGATCCCGGCGAATTTCTCCGGAGAGATTGCCAGCCCTGCCTCACCGACGGCGCGATAGACATCGCCGGCGAGCCGGTACAGCACGTCCTGGTCGGTGGCGACCTGGTAGACGGCGCCGGGCTCGGCCACCAGCCGGGCGAGCCGGGTCGGTCCCCGGCCATTGAGCAGCCATTCCAGGGAGATATGTTTGCGCCAGCAATAGGCGTCGAGCCGCTCCCAGGGCAGGGAACCGCGTTCCTTCCAGGCCGCGATGTTGCGGCGGTTGGTGATGAGCGGTTCGGCCAGCTCGACGTCGCTGCGCACCCCTTCCAGCGCCTTCAGGCGATCCAGTATCTCGCGCAGCTGCTGGCCGCGATTCCTCTCCGACATTCTTGACGCCATCTCGTATGTGTGCTAGATATACACAAAATATGTTATGAATAACATCTTTTGTGGTTATTTAGCTTTCTGAAAACAATAAGTTATGGAGCATACCACAAGCC
>DATHUT010000390.1:0-2628 GCA_035462005.1 Gammaproteobacteria bacterium
CCGCCGAGTCGCGCCTGCAGGCCATGTACTGGGACGAGCAAAACAGCTTCCAGAACGCCAGCCTGCCCAAGGCCACGGAGATCGCCGGCCACAAGCGAGTGCTGGTGCACCTGAATACTTCTGACCTGCACAAGGTCAAGGAGGCACTGGACACCGCCGAGGAAATGCTGCGCACCTATGCCCGGAACAACCAATCGGCGGAGATGGAGATCGTCGCCAACGCCGGCGGCCTGGACCTGTTGCGAGCCAGCCATTCGCCCTATGCGCAGCGGGTACAGCAACTGCAAGACCAGTACCTGAACCTGCATTTCCTGGCCTGCCAGACTGCCATGGACCGCGTCCGCCGCGAGCAGGGGATCGACGTCTCCAACGACCTGCTGCCCGGCGTGGGCGTGACCCCCTCGGCCCTGGACCAGATCCTCGACCGGCTGCGCGAGGGGTGGGTGTATATCAAGGTATAGGTTTTTTTGTCATTCCGGCGAATGCCGGAATCCATGTCGAGAACACTACTGGATTCCGGCATTCGCCGGAATGACGGGATAACGGGAATGACAGAATAAAAAAAGCCCCGCCATCGCTGGCGGGGCTTTTTCGTTACGGCGGGAAGGCCGGGCTTACATCATGCCCATACCGCCCATGCCGCCCATACCACCCATGTCACCACCGCCCATGGCGGGGGTTTCCTTCGGGATCTCCGCCACCATGGCCTCGGTGGTGATGATCAGGCTGGCCACGGAGGCCGCGTTCTGCAGGGCGGAACGGGTCACCTTGGTGGGATCCAGGATACCCATCTCGATCAGGTCGCCGTATTCACCGGTCGCGGCGTTGTAGCCGTAGTTACCCTTGCCCTCGGCAACCTTGTTGAGCACCACGGAGGGCTCGTCACCGGCGTTGGCACAGATCTGGCGCAGCGGCTCTTCCATGGCGCGACGGGCGATGCTGATGCCGATGTCCTGGTCATGGTTGTCGCCCTTGAGCTTGGTCACCGCGGCCATGGCCCGGATCAGGGCCACACCGCCGCCCGGCACCACGCCTTCTTCCACTGCAGCACGGGTGGCGTGCAGGGCGTCTTCGACGCGGGCCTTCTTCTCCTTCATTTCCATCTCGGTGGCGGCGCCAACCTTGATGACGGCCACGCCGCCGGCCAGCTTGGCCACACGTTCCTGGAGCTTTTCGCGATCGTAGTCGGAGCTGGTGTCTTCGATCTGGGCGCGGATCTGGGCCACACGGGCCTCGATTTCCTGCTTGCGGCCGGCACCGTCGATGAGGGTGGTGTTTTCCTTGGTGATCTGTACCTTCTTGGCGGTGCCCAGGTCATCCAGGGTGGCCTTCTCGAGAGACAGGCCCACTTCCTCGGAAATCACGGTGCCACCGGTCAGCACGGCAATGTCCTGCAGCATGGCCTTACGACGATCGCCGAAGCCCGGGGCCTTGACGGCGCATACCTTGACGATGCCACGGATGCTGTTGACCACCAGGGTGGCCAGGGCCTCGCCTTCCACGTCCTCGGCGATGATCAGCAGGGGCTTGCCGGACTTGGCCACGCCTTCCAGCACGGGCAGCAGTTCACGGATGTTGGAGATCTTCTTGTCGTGGATCAGGATGAAGGGCTCGTCCAGTTCCGCGCTCATGCTTTCCTGGTTGTTGACGAAGTAGGGCGACAGGTAGCCGCGGTCGAACTGCATGCCTTCCACCACGTCCAGCTCGTTGTCCAGGGAGGTGCCTTCCTCGACGGTGATGACGCCTTCCTTGCCGACCTTGTTCATGGCATCGGAAATGATCTTGCCGACCAGCTCATCGGAGTTGGCGGAGATGGTGCCCACCTGGGCAATGGCCTTGCTGTCGGAGCAGGGCTTGGAGAGCTTCTTCAGCTCGGCCACGGCGGCAATCACGGCCTTGTCGATGCCGCGCTTCAGGTCCATGGGGTTCATGCCGGCGGTGACGGCCTTCATGCCTTCGCGCACGATGGACTGGGCCAGCACGGTGGCGGTGGTGGTGCCGTCGCCGGCCACGTCGGAGGTCTGCGAGGAGACTTCCTTCACCATCTGGGCGCCCATGTTCTCGAACTTGTCATCCAGCTCGATTTCCTTGGCCACGGACACGCCGTCCTTGGTCACGGTGGGGGCGCCGAAGGCCTTGTCCAGCACCACGTTGCGGCCCTTGGGACCGAGGGTGACCTTGACGGCATTGGCCAGAATATTCACACCCTTGACCATGCGGGCGCGGGCGTCATCACCAAATTTGACTTCTTTTGCGGACATTGCTGAGTTCCTCTCAAAAATTCTGTTCGTTACGGATACGGTCGGGGCCTAGCCCTCGAGGACCGCCATGATGTCTTCTTCGCGCATCACCAGCAGGTCCTGGCCATCCACCTTGACCTCGGTGCCGGAATACTTGCCGAACAGCACCTTGTCACCGACCTTCACGTCGAGGGCGACCAGGTCACCCTTGTCGTTGCGCTTGCCATTGCCTACGGCCATGACTTCACCACGGATGGGTTTTTCGGCAGCGGAATCCGGGATCACGATGCCACCAGCGCTCATGCGCTCCTCTTCCATGCGCTTGATGATCACGCGATCATGCAACGGACGAATATTCATCGAGAAAATCTCCTTGAAATACTTGTAA
>DATHUT010000391.1:0-4335 GCA_035462005.1 Gammaproteobacteria bacterium
AGGGTGTCCGCGTCGGCGGAATTGAGATCGACGGGATTGGCCGAAGCCGCGAAGGAAAGGGACAGCAGGATGGCACCCGCAAGGGTGCGAATGAGTGTCTTCATGACAACCTCCTTGTGATGGGATCAGGCGGGGACATCCGGGTCCCGCCGCCAGTCGTGTGACTGACGCATATAACATAGCAGCAAGGTGAGCGGGTGGCAAAAGGATTTGTTACGGCCTGTAGGAGCGGCCTTTGGCCGCGAACGCCGGTGCCGTGGTAAAGGGATTCGCGGCCAGAGGCCGCTCCTACATGGGCTGCTAGGGGGTGATCTCCGCGTTGATGGCCCGCAATACCGCAACCGGATCCTCGGCCTGGGTGACCGGGCGGCCGATGACCAGGTAATCTGAACCCTGGCGGATCGCTTCCGCCGGGGTCAGCACCCGCTTCTGGTCGCCGATGTCACTGCCGGCCGGGCGCACCCCAGGGGTGACCAGCAGGAAGTCGTCGCCCAGGCGGTGGCGCAACAGGGCGCTTTCCTTGGGCGAGCAGACCACCCCGTCCAGGCCCGCGACGCGGGCCAGGTCGGCCAGGCGCATGACCTGGTCGGCCGGGGCCACCGACACCCCCACCTCGGCCAGGTCCTCCGCTCCCATGCTGGTCAGCACCGTCACGCCGATGAGCAGGGGCCTGGTGCCACCGCGCTGTTCCAGGGCCTCGCGGGCGGCGGCCATCATGCGCCGGCCACCACTGGCATGGACGTTCATCATCCACACCCCGAGATCCGCCGCCGCCGCGCAGGCCTGGCCAACGGTGTTGGGGATATCGTGGAATTTCAGGTCGAGGAAGACATCGAAACCCTGGCCGACCAGTTCCTCCACCAGGGCGGGGCCACTGCGGGTAAAAAGTTCTTTCCCTACCTTGAGGCGACACAGTTGTGGATCGACACCGGCGACGAAGGCGCGTGCGGCGTCAGCGCTCGGGTAGTCCAGGGCGACGATGACGTGGGGGGCGGTGGCGGTGGTCATGTGTGTTCTCCGATCGATTTCATTGTCAGGCTGAAGCCCGACCTGGAGGGGGATTCATTTGCGGGGGTTGTCGTGCTTCAGCCCGACAGGCACAACACCCATCCATCACTCCCCTTCCACACCGTAGATGGGTTTGACGGTGTTCCATTCCTTGCAGCCGGGACATTGCCAGTGCAGGGTTTTGCCGTTGAAGCCGCAGGCATGGCAGCGATACACGGGCTTGTCTGTCAGCAGGCGGTCCGTCAGCCCTTTGAGGATAAGCAGGTTGTCCCGCGCGGGGCCTTCCTCGACGCCAGACAGGTTCATGCTGATCAGGCGCGACAGGCCACGCAGCGAGGGGCGCCGCCGCTGCTGTTCCGTGATGAACTCGATACCCGCGGCCTCGCCGCGGGTCTTGACGATCAGGTCCGCCAGAGCCAGCACTGGCGACACGCCACCGTACTGGTGCAGCACCGTTTCCAGCCAGTGCTGCAGGTCATCGGCCTTGCCCAGGCTCTGGTAGCACTCGCCCAGGGGACGGATCACCTCGGGCAGGAAATCGATATCCTGGTTTTCCACCCGGCGGTAGGCGCGGATGGCAGCCTTGCAATCCCCCGCCTCGCGGGCCAGCTCGCCCTGCAAAAGGCTGGCGCGCACGCAGTCGCGGTCTTGGGCCAGGGCCCGCTTGAGCATCTGGCGGGCCTCGGCCTCATCGCCATGGCCCATGGCCTCCTCCGCCCGTTCACAATAGAACTGGGCGATCATGGGGTTCAGGTCGCGGCCATTGGTCGTCGCCAGCCGCCTGGCGGTCTGGATGGCCTTGTCCCAGTCCTTTTCCTGCTGGTAGATCACCAGCAGTTGCTGCAGGGCCGCGTGGCTGTGGTCCGGGTCCTCCACCAACTCCCCGAACAGGTTCTCGGCCCGGTCCAGCAAGCCGGCACGCATGTAGTCCTGCCCCAGCTCCAGCAGGGCGTGGGAACGCTGGCGGGCACTGAGGGTTGGACGTGCGATGAGATTCTGGTGAATGTGAATGGCGCGGTCCACCTCACCGCGACGGCGGAACAGGTTGCCCAGGGCCAGGTGGGTCTCCACCGTCTCGCTGTTCACCTCCAGCATGCGGATGAAGACCTCGATGGCCTTGTCCGGCTGCTCGTTGAGCAGGTAATTCAAACCCTGGAAGTACCCGGAGCTCAGTTCCGGATGCAGGCAATCGCGCCGCCGCCGTTCACTGCGGCGTGCCGCCCACCATCCGGAAAAGGCGGCCACGGGCAATAGCAACCAGAGCAGCTCCTGCATGGTCTAGCGTACGTCCTTGATGGGAATTGCACGCAGGTTGTCGATTTCCGTGGCGGTGGTCGCTGCCTTCTTTTCCAGCTGGTGAATACGCCGCCTCTGCACCATCACCACACCCAGGCCCGCCACCAGGCCAAGCACCACACCCACGGCCAGCATGGACACCAGCGCCAGGGACAAGGGCACCTCCAGGGTACCCAGGTAATAATGGATCTCCACGGTCCCGGCGTTGAGGACTGCGAAGGACAGTCCCAGCAGCACCAGCGCAAAGAGCAAGACAAATCCGAGCAGACGGACCATACGCTCACCTCATCCAATCCGGCATGGAGTCCATTATAGGACGCCACCCGACAAAACAAAGGCCGCACCGGTACACACCGGCGCGGCCTTGTCGATAATAGCAAAAAAGCGTCAGTTGGCGGGGATGATATCCGGCACCCGGGCGCGACTCTCGTTCACCCGTTCCCGCAGTTCCTTGCCCGGCTTGAAGTGGGGCACGTGCTTGGCCGCCAGTGCCACCGCATCGCCGGTCTTGGGATTGCGGCCCATGCGCGGCGGACGGTAGTGCAGTGAAAAACTGCCGAAACCGCGGATCTCGATCCGTTCCCCCGTAGCGAGGGACTGGCTCATCTGCTCCAGCAGGCTTTTCACGGCCAGCTCCACATCCTTATGGTTGAGATGACTGTTCTTGGTGGCCAGAATTTCGATCAACTCGGATTTTGTCATGGTTTGCTTCCCGACATCCGGGCGGTTTCACCGCTCCATTCCCGTACCGGGCCCGGGGGCCCGGCTTGGGTCGGAACGCCTAGTCGCCGTTGTTTCCCATTTGTTGTTTCAACACATCGCCCAGGTTGGTGGTCGCCGCCTGGGAGCCGGAGGAATATTCCTTCACTACCGCTGCTTCTTCCTCGTTGTCCTTGGCCTTGATGGAGAGGCTGATGGCACGGGTCTTGCGATCCACACCCATGAACTTGGCCTCGACTTCCTGGCCTACGGACAACACGGTACGAGCGTCCTCCACCCGGTCACGGGTCAGCTCGGAGGCACGCAGGATGCCCTCGATGCCATCACCCAGGTCGATAATAGCGGCCTTGGCGTCCACTTCCTTAACCACGCCCTTGATGATGCTGCCCTTGGCGTGCTCACCGGCGAAGTTGGAGAAGGGGTCCTTGTCGAGCTGCTTCAGGCCCAGGGAGATGCGTTCACGCTCGGGGTCGACCGCCAGCACCACGGCTTCCAGGTCGTCGCCCTTCTTGAAGTTGCGCACCGCTTCCTCGCCCGGAACGTTCCAGGAGATGTCGGACAGGTGCACCAGACCGTCGATGCCACCATCCAGGCCGATGAAGATGCCGAAGTCAGTGATGGACTTGATGGCGCCGGAAACGCGGTCGCCCTTATTGTGGGTAGCGGCGAACTCTTCCCAGGGATTGGCATAGCACTGCTTCATGCCCAGGGAGATGCGGCGGCGCTCTTCGTCGATATCTAGGACCATGACTTCGACTTCCTGGCCGATGTGTACCATCTTGGCCGGGTTGACGTTCTTGTTGGTCCAATCCATCTCGGACACGTGCACCAGGCCTTCCACGCCTTCTTCGATTTCGGCGAAGCAGCCGTAGTCGGCGATGTTGGTGATCTTGCCGAACAGGCGGGTGCCTTCCGGGTAGCGACGCGCCAGATCCGCCCAGGGATCCTGACCCAGCTGCTTCAGACCCAGGGAAACGCGATTGCGCTCACGGTCGAACTTGAGCACCTTGACTTCGATTTCCTGGCCCACTTCGACGATCTCGGAAGGATGCTTGACGCGCTTCCAGGCCATGTCGGTGATGTGCAGCAGGCCGTCGATGCCACCCAGGTCCACGAACACACCGTAGTCGGTGAGGTTCTTGACGATGCCCTTGATGACCATGCCTTCCTGCAGGTTCTTGAGCAGTTCCTCGCGCTCGGCGCTGTATTCGGATTCCACCACGGCGCGGCGGGACACGACCACGTTGTTGCGCTTCTGGTCGAGCTTGATGACCTTGAATTCCAGCTCCTTGCCTTCCAGGTAGGTGGTGT
>DATHUT010000392.1:0-3534 GCA_035462005.1 Gammaproteobacteria bacterium
CCTCGGCATTTTCCTGGCGGAAGGCTGCATCCTGGGTCTGCTCGGGGCATTGGTAGGCCTGGTGTTGGGCGTTTTGCTGGGCCTGCTCATCAGCGCCATCGGCATCCCGATGCCACCTGGGCCGGTGATGGCCTGGGGATATGAAGCCGGCATTCGGCTGTCAGCGGAAAACCTGGCCAAGGCGGCGGTCATTGCCCTGGCTACCACCGTGCTGGCCAGCCTCTATCCCGCCTGGAAGGCATCCCGGCTGGGCATCGTCGATGCCTTGCGGACCCGGCAGTAGGACCAGCCCATGACCCAACTACTCCGCCTCGCCCTGCGCAACCTGTTCCGCAACCGCGTGCGCAGCATGATCACGCTGGGGGCGATCCTGTTCGGTGTTTGCGGCCTGATCCTGTCAGGCGGTTTCGTGCGCGACATCTTCCTGCAGCTGGGTGAGGCCCTGATACACTCCCAGAGCGGCCACGCCCAGATCGGCCATGAAGCGGTCTTCAGCTACGGCTCCCGTTCACCGGAACGCTACCTGCTGGAAGCGCCGGCCGAGCTGCGCGCATCCATCACAGAGCAGCCGGAGGTCAAGGATGTGATGGCGCGCATCACCTTTTCAGGTCTGCTCAATAACGGCAAGACGGACTACGCCATCGTCGGCGACGGCGTGGAGCCGGAGGGAGAGAATCGCCTGGGCACCCACCTGCACCTGGTCAGCGGACGCATGCTGGAAAATGACGACCGGTTCGGCATCATGCTCGGCGAGGGGGTGGCGAACGGCCTGCAACTCGGGGTCGGCGACCAGGCCACTTTGCTGGCCAATACCGTCCATGGCGCCTTGAACACCCTGAACCTGGAAGTGGTGGGCATCTTCCAGACCTTCTCCAAGGACTTCGATGCCCGCGCCATCCGCATTCCCCTGTCTGCGGCCCAGGACCTGCTGCTTACGGACGGAGTAACGAAATTCGTGGTCACGCTCCACGACACCCCGCTCACCGGAGAATTCACGGCTCGCATGCGTCAGCGGCTACCTGCCCCCCTGGCAATCCATGACTGGAAACAGCTCAACGACTTCTACGGAAAAACCGTCGACATGTACAATCAGCAATTCGGTTTTCTCAAGGCCATGGTACTGCTGATGGTATGCCTGAGCGTGATCAACACCGTGAACATGAGCCTGATGGAACGCACCTGGGAGTTCGGAACCATGCGTGCCCTGGGCAACCGCAATCGCACCATTGCCGGACTGATCATGAGTGAAGCCAGCATGCTGGCCCTGCTGGGCGCGAGCCTGGGGCTGGCACTGGGCATTTCCCTGGCCATGGTCATCTCCGGCATCGGCATCCCCATGCCCCCGCCGCCCAATGCGGACTTGAGTTACGACGCCTATATCCGCATCGTACCGGAGGTGTTGCTGGAGTCCTGGCTGATCGGCCTGGGGGCTACCCTGCTGGCGGCCCTGTATCCGGCATGGCGTTTTACCCGTATCCCGATCATCGATGCCTTGCGCACCCGTGAATAATGCCCAGAAAGGAACCTGCCACATGGAATCGCACCGCCGCCACGTACCGAAAACCTGTCTGCTGCCCGGTCTCGCCGTCCTGTTGCCACTCACGATCCTGACTCCGTTGCCATCGCTGGCGGACGAAGGAGTGCCCTCCGGCATGGAGGACCTGTTTGCCGAACCGCCCAGGGACGCGCCCGCGGACGCGGCCGCCCCGATTCCCGGGCTGGATGCGTCACTGGAGGACATGTTTGCCGAAGACAGCCCGCCGGAGGCCACGCGCGCGGCAGTGCCCTTCACGGGCTTTTTCCAATCGGAACTGGCCTACAGCACCGAAAGCCCCAGCCACTGGTCCAAGTTCCGCAACCTGCTGGAAATCGGCACCGGTGGCGACCTGGATAACGGCATGCGCTGGAAGCTGAGCGGCCGCTTGAGCTATGACGCGGTCTTCGACCTGGAGGATGATTTCTACCCCAAGGCGGTACGCAACGATCGCCGCCACGAAGCCTGGCTGCATGAAACCTACCTGGACGTTCCCGCCGGTGATTGGGCCCTGCGACTCGGACGCCAGCACATCATCTGGGGCGAGATGGTAGGACTGTTCTTTGCCGATGTGGTCTCCGCCCGCGACATGCGCCAGTTCGTCGCCCAGGATTTCGAGCTGCTGCGCATACCCCAGTGGGCGGTGCGCGCCGAGCATTTCGGCGAGTCGGTACACCTGGATGCCATCTGGATTCCATACATGACCTACGACGAGATCGGCCGTCCCGGCGACGATTTCTTCCGTCTGCCGGTGCCCCCCGAACCCGGCTACGGGGTCGCCGTCCTGGGCGAGGAAAAACCCGCCAATACTCTGTCCAACAGCGCCTTCGGCCTGCGCCTGTCGCGCATGGTCAATGGCTGGGACCTGACCGGGTTTTACTATCGCAGCATGGATGCCGCGCCTGCCTTCCGTCGCACGGTCATGGGGCCGACCCTGGTGTTCCAACCGGAACATTTTCGTATCCAGCAGTTCGGCACCACCCTGTCCAAGGACATCGGTCGCAGCCTGATCCTCAAGGCCGAGGCGGTCTATACCCTGGACAAGCGTTTCTCAGTCACCGACCTGAACGACTCGGACGGGCTGGTAAAGCAGGACATGCTGGATTACGTGGTGGGACTGGAGCACACCTTCGACAGCGGCGCACGCATCAATGTGCAGGTATTCCAACGCTGGTTTCCGGACCATGTGGACAGCATGATCCCCGACGAGGTGGAAAGCGGCTACAGCCTCTATGCCACCACCGAATGGCTAAATGGCCGCCTGCGTCCGGAATTGACCTGGATACAGGGCTTCAACCAGGGGGACTGGCTGGCACGCCCGAAACTCAACTGGCATTTTGCACCAAACTGGCGCGCAGCCCTGGGCGCGGATATCTTTGATGGTCGCCCCACCACCCTGCTGGGACAGTTCGATGGTGCCGACCGGGTGTACGCGGAACTGCGCTACAGCTACTAGAGTGTAGCCACGGCAGCTGCCTGGCAGCCCCGTAGTTCAGCCGCCGCTGTCCGCCAGATCCGTCTTGATGGAAAACAGCAGGGCCTCGATTTCGGGATGCAGGCCCTGGAACAGGCCTTCGCGCGAGATATAGTAGGCCGCCCGCTGGCCGTGGTATTCCATGACGCCGCCAGCCTGCTGGAACTCGATGCCAAAACGCTTCAAGTGCCGCGCCAAGCGCGGCTCCATCATGGCAAACACCCCCTCCAGGCCCGATTCCAGACCGATGGAAGTGGCCGCCATGTATAAGCCCAGTGCGATGTGAGGACTGCGACGCTGATCATCCTCCCGTTCCCCTTCTCCCGTGGTACCAACCGGACAAGCCTGCTCACCCTTGCGGCGCCGGAAGCGGGCAGGAACCGCCAGCCGTGAAATCTCCCCGTAGCGTGCGCCACGCGCGCGCAGGTCGTGCATCAGGGCAGGATCGAGGCTTTGCCAGCAATATTTCTCCAGGGGCAGGCGGGTCTGTTCATCGAGGGCATGGCGCGCAATCAGGCGCACACAG
>DATHUT010000393.1:0-3660 GCA_035462005.1 Gammaproteobacteria bacterium
TGGAAGGCATCCGTTCGCCCAGTTCGATGAGGTACTGGTAGCGTTGGTCCCAGTCCTCAAGGAGCTCGAAGATGTCGACAATCTCGTCCAGGTTGCTCATCCCGGTATCCTGTTCGCTCATACGCTGAAGGACTCGCCGCAACCACAGGCATCCTTGACGTTGGGGTTACGGAATTCGAAGCCCTGGTTGATGGCATTGGTGCGCACGTAGTCAACCTCGATGCCGTCCAGTGCCGGCAGGCTTTCCTTGTCCACTATCACCTTGACGCCGTAGCTCTCGAATACCAGATCGTCTTCTTCCGCCTGGTCCGCGTACTCCACTACGTAGGCAAAACCGGAACAGCCGGATTTGCGCGTACCCAGGCGCAGGCCAAGGCCATGGCCACGCTTCTCGAGCATGGCCTGTACATGTTTTGCCGCATTGGATGTCAGTTCAACTGCCATGGTGATACCTCTTGTTAAAACAGGCCCAGGGAAAGCTTGGCTTCGTCACTGATGCGATCCTGGTCCCAGGGCGGATCCCAGACGAGGGTTACCCGCGCTTCGTGTACACCATCGACCGTACGAACCGCATCTTCCACCTGGCGTGGCAGAATACCAGCCACCGGGCAACCCGGTGCGGTGAGGGTCATGGCGATCTCCACCTGGCCCTGGTCATCGATATCGATGGCGTAGATCAGTCCGAGATCGTAGATGTTCACCGAGATTTCCGGATCATATACTGTCCGCATTGCGGCGATGATCCGGTCACGCAAGGGTGCATCCGGTGGCAGGCTTTCCGGTTTTGGCTCCGTATCCGGCGTTGCCGGTTCACGGAAACGTACGGCTTTCACATCCATGACAGTTACTCCAGTGTCTCGGTTGCGGTACGAATGGTGGCGGTCAGGCGTTCCATGGCCTGTTCGCGCAGTGCGGGGACCTCGATGGTGTCGATGACTTCTCCGGCAAAACCCAGGCACAGCATGCGTCGCGCGGATTCCGAGTCGATACCGCGTGAGCGCAGGTAGAAGACTTGTTGCGGGTCCAGCTGGCCGACCGTGGTGCCATGGCTGCACTGTACATCGTCGGCGTAGATCTCGAGCTGTGGCTTGGTATCCACCTCGGCGTCGCGCACCAGCATCAGGTTGTCGTTGCGCAGTTGCGCATCGCTTTTCTGGGCCTGCTTGTCCACCAGGATGCGACCATCGAACACGGCGCGACCCTTGCCGAAGAGGATACCCTTGAATCGTTCGCGGCTGGTGCAGTTGGGGACACTGTGACGGATATCCAGGTGGAAATCGGTCAACTGTCCCTTGCCCACGGTGTAGAGTCCATTCAGGTCGCAATGGGCCGCCTCGTGCTGGAAACGGGCCTGGTATTCGGTGCGCGCCCAGCGCCCGCCGAAGGACAGGGTGGTACCCTGGTAGTGGCTGCGTGCGTCCTGGGACAGGTAGAGACTGGACAGGTGCCAGGCGCTCCGGCTTTCCTCCTGCATCCGGTAGTGACGCATGTCGGCACCTTCCTGAAGAACCAGCTCGGTGACCTGGTTGTGGAAATACACCGCCTCGTCAGCACCGACGAAACGTTCTACCAGGGTGGCGCTGGCGCCGGGCTCGAGCACCACCAGGTTGCGTGGCTGGTTGAGTAGTGCCTTGTCCTGTTCCAGGTTCAGGTAGACCACTTCGATGGGGCGGTCGAGCTGCACATCGGCCGCGATGTGCAGCAGCAGGCCGTCATGGATCAGGGCGGTGTTGAGGGCGCTGAACAGATGCTCCTCGTGGGCACCGGTATGGTTCAGCCAGGTGGCCAGCAGCTTGGGGTCCGTGCCCAGGGCGGCGCGCAGGCTGCCCAGGGTCACCCCTGTGGGCAGTTCGAGTCCCGTGGCCAGGCGCGGGATACACTGGCCATTGACGAATACCAGGCGGTAGACGTCCGCGGCCGGACCGAGCCAGGGTTCCAGTTCCTCGTGGGTCCAGGTGCGCCCCTGTTCCACGGCGGGGGTAAACTTCTGCTGCAGCAGGCCCTCGATGCTGGTATAGCGCCAGGCCTCCAGTTTGCGGTTGGGTACCGGCAGTTCCTTAATGGCACCGCGGGCGAGATCGCGGGTATTGCGCAGCCAGTCTGGTTCCGGCCCGGACCGTTCGGGTTCGGGACTGCTGGCAAGGGCGCTGAACCAGCCGCGTTGTTCCACCAGGGTGCTCATGCCGCGGCCTCCTCTTCGATCCAGCCGTAGCCCTTTTCCTCGAGCTCCAGTGCCAGGTCCTTGTCTCCGGAACGCAGGATGCGTCCTCCCACCAGCACATGGACATGGTCGGGCTGGATGTATTCCAGCAGACGCTGGTAATGCGTAATCAGGATGATGGAGCGGTCCGGGGCACGCAGGGCGTTGACGCCATCGGAGATGACGCGCAGGGCATCGATATCGAGACCCGAATCGGTTTCATCCAGGATCGCCAGTCGCGGCTCGAGCATGGCCATCTGCAGGATCTCATTGCGCTTCTTCTCGCCGCCGGAAAAGCCCGAGTTGACGTTGCGCTTCAGCAGTTGCTCGTCGAGTTTGAGATGTCGTGCCTCTTCCTTCACTCGCTTCATAAACGCAACCGCATCCAGCTCCGGCTCGCCGCGGGCGCGACGATTGGCGTTCATGGCTTCACGCATGAAAGTCATATTGTTGACGCCCGGTAACTCCACGGGATATTGCATGCCGAGGAAGATGCCACGGTGGGCGCGCTCCTCGGTGGCCAGGGTCAGCAGGTCCTCACCATCGAAGCGGACCTGGCCGCCCGTGACCTCGTAGCCGTCTCGCCCCGCCAGCACATGTGACAGGGTACTCTTGCCCGAGCCATTGGGGCCCATGATGGCATGCACCTCGCCGGGGGCCACCTCCAGGTTCAGTCCCTGCAGTATGGTCTTGCCGTCGATGCCGGCGTACAGATCCTTGATGGATAGCATGTTCATGATTCTCCTGTTGCTTAGCCGACCGCGCCTTCCAGCGTCAGGTTCAGCAGTTTCTGGGCCTCCACGGCGAACTCCATGGGCAGCTCCTTGAACACTTCCTTACAAAAGCCGTTGACGATCATGGATACGGCGTTTTCTTCCGACAGGCCACGCTGGCGACAGTAGAACAGCTGGTCCTCGCTGATTTTGGAGGTCGTGGCCTCGTGCTCCACCTTGGCAGTCGGGTTGCGCACTTCTATATAAGGGAAGGTGTGGGCGCCGCAGCGATCACCGATCAGCAGGGAGTCGCACTGGGTATGATTACGGGCATTCTCTGCCCGCTGCGCCATGCGCACCAGGCCACGGTAGCTGTTCTGTCCCTGGCCCGCGGAAATGCCCTTGGAGACGATGGTGCTGCGGGTGTTGCGGCCCAAGTGGATCATCTTGGTGCCGGTGTCGGCCTGCTGCATGCCGCGCGTCACCGCCACGGAATAGAACTCGCCAACGGAATCGTCACCGCGCAGGATGCAGCTGGGATACTTCCAGGTGATGGCCGAGCCCGTCTCCACCTGCGTCCAGGAGATTTTCGCCGCCCGGTGCGCCACGCCCCGCTTGGTGACGAAGTTGTAGATGCCGCCCTGGCCCTGCTCGTCGCCGGGATACCAGTTCTGCACCGTGGAGTACTTGATGCGGGCGTCCTCCATGGCCACCAGTTCCACCACCGCCGCGTGCAACTGGTTCTCG
>DATHUT010000394.1:0-5624 GCA_035462005.1 Gammaproteobacteria bacterium
AAACCGAAGAGCAACTGGCCTTCCTGCGCGAACAGGGATGTAACGAAGTGCAGGGGTATTACTTCAGCAAACCGCTGCCTGCCGATGAGTTCGAAGCGTTCGTGCGAACGCGGCATTCACCCTCTTTTCGGCAGTGATGGCTTTGTGTGGAAGGCTTTTGCAGGGCACCGGCAGTCCTTGACGAGGCATTCGCGGACGGAAAGAGCATGCGCCCGGGTGGAAAGAAGGGATACACCTGCGGAGCCATCCACAGTATGATTCGGACCTATACATGGGAATTCTTGTTGGAACCGCGTGATTCTTGGAAAAAACAATTAAAAACAGTAAGTTGATATCGTTTCTGAAGAAGGCATGGGTCCGGATGGGGTGGTATGATACCCGGCTATATGGACCCGGCCAGCAAAACCCCGTGAGTCATGACCGCCTCGGCCGCGGGACTTCGGCACCCGCCATCATCCCCCGGTCCGACCATGTCATCTCCCGCAACGGCATCAGCCCCAACGCGGTGAAGGTTCTCTATCGTCTGAAGAATGCCGGCTACCAGGCCTTCCTGGTGGGTGGCGGGGTGCGCGACCTGCTGTTGGGACGTGAACCCAAGGACTTCGATATCGCCACCGACGCCCATCCCGAGGATGTGCGCCAGTTGTTCCGCAACTGCCGGCTCATCGGCCGGCGCTTTCGCCTCGCCCATGTGATCTTCGGCCGCGAGGTGATCGAGGTGGCTACTTTCCGCGCCTGTCACGAACAGGAAGACGAGGACGATGCCATGCTGACCGACGCAGGCCGTATCCTGCGCGACAATGTCTATGGCACTCTCGAGGACGACGCCTGGCGCCGGGACTTCACCGTCAATGCCCTCTACTACAACATCGAGGATTTTTCGGTGGTGGATTACACGGGTGGCATGGCGGATCTCAAGGCCGGTCTGCTGCGCCTGATCGGTGACCCCGAACAGCGTTTTCGCGAGGACGCCGTGCGCATGCTGCGCGCGGTGCGCTTCGCGGCCAAGCTCGGTTTCCGCATCGAGGAGCGCTGTGAAGCGAAGATGCATGAACTGGCGCCCTTGCTCGGCGAGATCCCGCCGGCACGCCTCTACGAAGAGGTACTAAAGCTGTTCCTTGGCGGTACCGGCCTGGAGAGCTTCGAGAAGCTGCGTCACCATGGCTTGTTCGCCCAGCTGTTCCCCCTTACGGAGAAGGCCCTGGAGCGGGAGGAACAGCATTTCCCCCTGACCCTGGTGACCCGCGCTCTGGAAAGCACCGACGCACGCATTGCGCAGGACAAGCCGGTGACGCCAGCCTTCCTGTTCGCAGCCCTGTTGTGGGAACCCATGCGCCAGCGCTGGGAGCAGTTGCAGAGTGAGGAGATGTCACCCCTGGAGGCCATACAGGTGGCCGGCAACGAGATCGTCAGCCGGCAGGCGCAACACATCTCCATTCCCAAGCGCTTCACCCTGCCCATGCGCGAGATCTGGAACCTGCAGGTGCGGTTGGAACAGCGCCAGGGCAAGCGGCCCTTGCGCCTGTTGGGACATCCGCGTTTCCGGGCCGGCTATGACTTCCTGTTACTGCGCTGCGCCTCCGGCGAGGCGCCGGAGGAATTGGGGCGCTGGTGGACCGAATTCCAGAAACTGAATCCCGATGAGCAGGCCCAGGCAGCGGCGCCGACGAAAACCGGCAAGAAGCGCCGCCGCCGCAGTCGCAAGCCTCGTGGCGCGGTGGCAGAGGGCCAGCCGTGACGGAAGCGATGGTCCGGGCCTACGTGGGGCTCGGCAGTAATCTCGGCGATCCCCTGAATCAGTTGCGCCAGGCCCTGCGGGAGCTGGATGGCCTGGCCCGTGTGCGCCTGGTGGGCGTCTCCAGCCTGTACCGCAGCACGCCCATGGGGCCTGCCGATCAACCCGATTACCTCAATGCCGTGGCGGCGCTGGACACCAGCCTGGAGGCCGATGCCCTGCTGGTGCTGCTGCAGGGGATCGAGGAATTTCATCACCGGGTGCGTGGCGTGCACTGGGGGCCGCGTACCCTGGACCTGGATCTGCTGCTCTATGGTGATCAGTGTATCGAGACCCCCCACCTGCGGGTGCCACACCATGGATTGCAGGAGCGCAACTTCGTGCTCTATCCCCTGGCGGAGGTCGCCCCATCGGGGCTGGTGGTCCCGGGTCAGGGCCCCCTGGCCGATCTGCTGGCCCGTTGTCCGGAGACAGGCCTGGAGCGGCTGGAAGAGGCCTTGCCATGAGCCTGCACAATCCCGGCTTCATTGTCGTGGAAGGTCCCATCGGGGTGGGCAAGACGACGCTGGCGCGGCGTCTGGCGGACACATTCGGCAGCGAGCTGCTGCTGGAAGGCGCCGATGAGAATCCCTTTCTCAAGCGTTTTTACCGCGATCCCCGCCAGGGTGCCTTCCAGACCCAGCTGTTCTTTCTCATGCAGCGTGCCCAGCAGATGCAGTCCCTGCGCCAGGGCGACATGTTCCAGCCGGTGCGGGTGAGCGATTACCTCATGGACAAGGATCGGCTGTTTGCCCAGCTCACCCTGGATGACGAGGAATTCCGCTTATACGAACAGGTGTACAGTCACCTCACCCTGGACATGCCCGTACCGGACCTGGTGATCTACCTGCAGGCGCCGGTGGAAGTATTGATGCGGCGCATCGCCCAACGCGGCCGATCCTATGAGACCGGGATCGACGCCAACTACCTGCAGCGCCTGTCCGATGCCTATACCCGCTTCTTTTACTACTACGACGCCGCGCCTCTGCTGATCGTCAACGCGGCGGTGATCGACCTGGCCAGCCGCGACGAAGACTATCAGTCCCTGCTGACGCGCATCGCCGAGGCCCGGAGCGGGCGGCAGTATTTCAACCCGGCCCCACTTTCCCTGTAAGATTGCACCATGCACAGGCTCTCTGTAACAGCCACTCCGTGGGCAAACACCGATGCAGCGATAACTGCTGACTCCTGAGTACTCCAGGCATTCGATATGTCTCAGTCCGAACCTAGCCGCGTCACTCCCGACACCCTGCTGGCCATGAAGCAGGCCGGCGAGAAGATCGTCAGCCTGACGGCCTACGATGCCGCCTTCGCGCACCTGCTGGAGGCGGCGGGCATGGAGATCCTGTTGGTGGGGGATTCCCTGGGCATGGTGCTGCAGGGTCATGACTCCACCCGGCCGGTGCGTCTGGACCATATGATATACCACGCGGCCTGCGTGGCGCGCGCCAGCCAGCGGGCCTTGCGCGTGGTGGACATGCCCTGGCACAGCTACGACAGTCCCGAGATCGCCCTGGCCAGTGCCCGCCGCCTGGTGGAGGAGGGTGGGGCGCAGCTGGTGAAACTGGAAGGTGGTGCGGCGGTGCTGGAACAGGTGCGTCGGCTGTCCACGGCGGGTATCGGGGTGTGCGGCCACCTGGGCCTGTTGCCCCAGTCAGTGGAGAGCCCCGATGGCTACCGGGTACAGGGGCGGGATCCGGAAAGCGCGGCGGCGATCCGCGCGGATGCCCTGGCCCTGCAGGAAGCGGGCGCATCCCTGCTGGTGCTGGAGTGTGTGCCGGCGGCGCTGGGCACGGAAGTGAGCCGCGCGCTGCGCATACCCGTCATCGGCATCGGTGCCGGAGTGGACTGCGATGGCCAGGTGCTGGTGCTGCATGATCTGCTCGGTGTGTCGTCCGGCCGGCGCCCGCGTTTCGTGCAGGATTTTCTCGCCGGTCGCGGCAGTGTCGAGGATGCCATTCGCGCCTACGTGCGGGATGTGAAAGACGGCCGTTTCCCCGGGCCGGAACAGAGCTATTAGCCGGACGTGGACCCTGTAGGAGCGGCCTTCGGCCGCGAATTGTGCTTGGCTCAATCCGTTCGCGGCCAGAGGCCGCTCCTACAGGGTGTGTGCGCCATAATCGGGTTTTGGATTGGACCAACTGCCGTACTAGGAAAATCATCTTGGAAACCGTGACCACCGTCGATATGCTGCGGGCCCGCATCCAGTTCTGGCGCCGCGGCAACCAGCGCATCGCCTTCGTGCCTACCATGGGCAATCTGCATGCCGGCCATCTGCGCCTGGTCGCGCGAGCGCGCGAGTTGGCCGAGCGGGTGGTGGTGAGTGTCTTCGTCAATCCCCTGCAGTTCGGTCCCAAGGAGGATCTGGCCAGCTACCCACGGACCCTGGAGGCCGATCGCAAGGCCCTGGAGAACCTGGGTGTGGATCTGGTTTTCGTACCCGAAGTGGAGGAGGTGTATCCACGCGGCCTGGCACCGGCAACCCGGGTCCAGGTGCCGGAGCTGGGCGAGCGCTTGTGCGGTGCTTTCCGGCCCGGCCACTTTACCGGCGTCACCACCGTGGTGTCCAAATTCTTCAATATGGTGCAGCCCGACACGGCCCTGTTCGGCCGCAAGGATTACCAGCAGCTGGCCATTCTCCGTCGCATGGTGGCCGACCTGGATTGGCCCATCGACATCGAGGCGGTGGATACGGTGCGCGAGCCCGATGGCCTGGCCATGAGTTCCCGCAACCAGTACCTGGACGCGGCGGAGCGCAAACTGGCCCCGCAACTGTTCCAGACCCTGCAGCAGCTGGCCGCGCGGATCCGCAATGGCGAGCGGGATTTTGCCACCCTGGGTGTCAACGCCATGGAGGGACTGCGGTCAGCGGGTTTCGAGCCGGAATACGTGGAAGTGGTCGACGCCGACAGCCTGGAACCTCCGGTGGAGGGGCGCCCGCTGGTGGTGCTGGCGGCGGCCCGGCTTGGCAAGACGCGACTGATCGACAACCTGCTGGTGTGACCGGCAGACCCGGTTCCGGGAATCAACCGCCCGATTCATGGTCAAATTCCTGCCGGGCTGGCCGTGGCCGGTCATTTTCTGGATAATTGGCCCCCTCTTGAAGTCAGGTCCCCGATCCATGCAGGTAACCCTCCTCAAAAGCAAGCTCCACCAGGCCCGAGTGACCCACTGCGAACTCGAGTATGAGGGTTCCTGCGCCATCGATACGCGGCTGCTGGAGGCGGCCCGGATCCGGGAATTCGAACAGATCCAGATCTACAACCTCGCCAATGGCGAGCGTTTCACCACCTATGCCATCCGCGCCGAGGGCGGTTCCGGCATCATCTCCCTGAATGGTGCCGCGGCCCACAAGGCCTCGCCCGGAGACCGCGTCATCATCTGCACCTACGCCATGTTCAGCGAGCAGGAAGCGATACTCTTCAAGCCGACTCTGGTGTACCTGGATGAACGCAACCACATCAAGGGCATGGGCGACGGGATTCCCCTGCAGGTGGCCTGAGACCCTTCCCCGCTTTGCCTTGCCGGCGCATGCCGGCATCCAGAAGCCCTACCCCGTATTGCGCATTCCACCGGCGATGCCGTTGATGGAACGCAGCAGCGGGTCCAGCCATTGTTCGCGGTCCGCCTCGTCCAATTCCGGGCCACGCACCCGCTTCAGCAAGGTGTACTGGATATGGTTTAGGGGATCCAGGTAGGGGTCGCGGCGCTGCAGGGATACCGCCAGCACCGGGTTTTCCTCCAACAGGCCTTCGATTTGCGCCACCTGTTTGACCTGCTCCAAGGTGCGCCAGTATTCCTGCTCGATGGTACGGAAAATGGCCTGCGCCTGTTCCTGGTTCTGGGCCAG
>DATHUT010000395.1:0-9088 GCA_035462005.1 Gammaproteobacteria bacterium
TTGGCGGCCAAAAGCTGAGACCAAGTGCCAGTATCGGCATGGCATTATTCCCGGAGCATGGGGCGGACCTCGAAGAACTCATCGTGTATGCCGACGCCGCCATGTATGAGGCCAAGTCCGCCGGCCGTAACTGCTGGCGCCTATACTCTTCTTCATCACAGGAAGTAGAGCGCGTGCAGGAGCACATTCAATGGGAAGGCCGCCTGCGGCGCGCACTGGAGAACGACCAGTTCCTGCTATTCTACCAACCACTTCTGCGACTGAACGATAACAGCACTCCCGGATACGAGGCCTTGTTGCGCATGGAGGATCGCGACGGGGCGTTGATCAGCCCCGGACTTTTCCTCGAATCCGCCGAACGATTCGGCCTCTCCGCACCAATCGATTACATGGTCATTCGCAAAGCCGCGCGCAAGATCGCCTCCCTGCCAGGCAATACGGTATGGATTTCCCTCAACCTGTCGCGGGCGTCATTGGAAGATGCAAAACTGTTCCACCACATCGAGAGTGTCGTGGCAGAAAATGCACTCATACCTGGTCAGATGCATATCGAAATTACCGAGTCGGCGGCAATGGAGTTTCTCGATCAAGTGCGAACCCTGATCGTGAAGTTGAAGACGATTGGTTGCCGTGTGGTACTCGATGATTTTGGGCGCGGGCCTGCTTACCATTATCTTCGCCAATTACCCGTGGACATGGTGAAGATCGATGGCGACCTGATCCGTGGCCTGCTTACCCAGGAGAAGAATCAAGCCTTGATCAAAGACATTACCACGATCGCTCATGAAAACGGGATAGAAGTGGCAGCCAAACATATCGAAGACGCATCCCTCATTGGCGTCCTACATGACCTGAACGTGGATTATGCCCAGGGCTTCGCCATTGGCATTCCAGTGGAATCGATCGAACAGGTGCAGTCCTTCGACGCAGAAGAGAGCACACTCGCAAGGTAAAGCGTGACCCTGGTTCACCGCAGGGCCAATACTGGTGTCGTTACCTCGATCACGAACGAAACCAAGTGCGAGGCCATGCGGTTCCGCGGAACAGCCAGCCCTGCGAGATGGCACAGCCTCACCCCACCAGGAACCCTCCACACCGGCCTTCCTGGCGCGCGTATCTATCTGAAATACTGATTTTATTCTAAATACACGGCATTCCTTGCCGGTACTCACCCGGGGCTCGGCAAGATTCCGCCCCCGGGCTATATTTTCCAAAGACCAGCCCTTGGCTGCATGTCACCAGGAAAACGGTAAAAACGTTCCTATACTCATGCATGAACCCTGAAAGGGAGTCAGCCCGGCGCCGGACAGAACCCGAGCGCTATCCAGGCACAAAGCCACCCAAACTTTCGTTGGAGGTCTCCATGATCAGACACGCGTTGCTGGTACTGGCCGTGACCATCGGCGTCCCGGCCCATGCGGATCCATCGCAAAACCCGGTCGAAGTCCTCGAGGAACTGATCAATTCCGTAAATTCAGCCTATCTCACGCAGAGTGAGCAGAATCTCATGATGATGGAGGACAATCCCGCCCTGTGGACGGTGGAGGAAGGCAAGGCCTTGTTTCACGAAAAGCGGGGGCCGAAAAACGTTTCCCTGGAGACCTGCGATTTCGGCAAAGGTCCCGGTGAATTGAAAGGCGCCTATGCCGCCATGCCCCGCTACTTCAAGGACACGGGCAAGGTCATGGACCTGGAGACGCGTCTGGTGCATTGCATGACCACCATCCAGGGATTTCCCGCCGACGACCCGGCGGTGAAACAGCGGCATGGCTCCGACACCGACCACATGAAGCTGCAGAGCTACATCGCCGCACAGTCCAACGGCATGCCCTGGAACCCGCCCATGGACCACCCGCTGGAAAAGGCCATGCGTGATGCCGGCGAGGTGATCTTCTACCGCCGCGCCGGCTCCCTCGACATGAGTTGCCAAACCTGCCACGGCACGACCGGCAAGCGTATCCGCGCCTCGGTGCTGCCCAATGTGAGCGTCCCACAGGAATGGACCAAGGCCGTCTCCTGGCCCGCCTTCCGCGTGGGCCACCAGGAATCACGCAGCAGCCAGCACCGCATACTCGAATGCTACTGGCAGATGCGCCAGGCCGGACCCGTCGCGGGTTCCCCCGCGACGATCGCCGTGTTGTCCTTCTGGACCGATATGGCGCGTGGCCAACCGGCCATCCTGCCCGACATGAAGCGCTGATTCCGGCCGTATAGGAGATTCGCCATGATGCTGAAGAAAACGAACCGCTTTGCGACTGCATCCGCCGCAGTCGCATTCATCGTACTGATACTGGGCAGTTACACCTCCACCCATGCCGAGGAGTCCGGTAAACCGGACTATGCGAAGATGAACCCCGAGGAGCTCGCCGAACACCTGATCCTGGAATCCGGCAGTTTCGATCTCGACCAGCCGGCCCAGGAAGGGGGTACGGCCCGCGACCGCATGATCCAGGACGATCTGCAGAAACTCTGCTCCAAGGTCCGCAACAAGCCCAATGCCGAGCAGGCCGGCCAGATCATCGCCGCCGCGCGCGCCTCCATCCAGTACCCGGAGGGCGAGATTCCCCTGGGCGATTGGGAAAAGGGCGGTGACCTGGCTTGGGGCGGCTTCGGCTTCCGCCTCGCCCACAACCCCGACGACCACAGTAGCCGTGAGCCAAGCGGCAACTGCTATAACTGCCATGCGCTGTCCCCGCAGCGCACTGGCGGCGACCTGGGACCCAGCCTGACGGGCTATGGCATCATCCGGGGTGATACCGAGGCCACCCGCCGCTTCGTCTACGAGATGATCTACAACCCGCACGCCTATTTTCCCTGTACCCATATGCCACGCATGGGCGCCAAGGGCCTGCTCAGCCAGGAGGCCATCGCGGACATTATGGCCTACCTGCTGCACCCGGAGTCTCCGGTGAACCGATAGATACCCGGAATGGGCGGTGACAAGCACGAATCCTCTTGATTGCCACCGCCCCATTTTTGCCACCTGGCACCATGCATGATACCTCGGGAGACAGTATCTATCGCTACAATCGAGTCACGTCATTCCCGCGAATGCGGGAATGACGGGATGCAATGTTGTAGGCGGGCATCCAGGGATTTGGTTTTTATGATGGTGTGCTCCGTCCATCGCTCCGAGGCGCCTTGATCGGTAAAGGAACAGCAGCATTATGTTGCGTACGGTATCGAACAGACCCGGGTGCCGCTATGTTTTAGTTTTCCGAAAAATTGTTCGCAGGATCTCCCGTACCACGCCGCGCAGATAAGGAGTAGGAGCAATGGAAACTTACGACCCAAAACGCAGGACCTTGCTGCGCGGCACGCTTGCCGCTGGCGTCACCCTGGTGCTGCTCGGATGCAATTCAAGAGATGAAGATACGGCATCCACGCCGAACACCAACCCATCCTCCCTCGACACAGACACCGCCAAGGCCGATACGTCCTCGAGCAACAAGATGACCCAGGAGCAGGCGCGGTACCAGGATAGCCCGAGAGATGGTCAGAAATGCGAAAACTGCGCGAACTTTTTCGCCGATTCCGGCACCTGCAGGGTGGTAGAGGGCCAGGTAAGTCCGCAAGGATGGTGTATCGTCTGGGCTGCTTCGTAAGTACGTCCGCGGTTTACTCTGATACCCGGATCAAGGGCGTATCTGTAATCGCTCTATACTTATCGCCATGCCTGTTGCAAATGTTGCCGCAACCAAGCTGCTGGTCATCCTTGCGCACCCGCGCCGGCCCAGCCTGTGCAGTGCGCTTGCGGAATCCTATACAGAAGGTGCGCGAGCAGCCGGCATGGAGGTCGAAGTCCTCGATCTTGGCGCAATGCAATTCGACCTCGATGTACATCCCGTGTCACCCCGTGATCAGCCCCTGGAACCTGACTTGGCCCGCGCGCGGCGAATCATCGAATGGGCCGAGCATTTGACCTTTGTATATCCGGCCTGGTGGGGTACTGGGCCGGCACGCCTGAAGGGGTTTCTGGATCGCATCCTGCTCCCCGGGTACGCCTTTCGCGAACGTGAGGATGGCCGCTTCGAGGGCTTGCTCGATGGCCGCACCGCGCATCTCATCACCACCATGGATATGCCACCCTGGGTGTACCGTTACATCTATCGCGCGCCCGGTCTGAATGGATTGCAGCGTTCCGCATTGGGTTTTTGCGGTATCAAAACGACACGCATCCTGGCATTGGGGCCCGTGAAGGATTCCGACCAGGCGACTCGTGCCGCGTGGCTGGAGAAAGCGCGCAATATGGGGTTTTCTCTACACGAGGGCGTATACAGCGCGACAGGACGCATTTCCCTCAAGGTGCTCGCCTGGATCAAGGCGCTACGGCTCCAGTTCTACCCGATGACCTGGCTGGCTTACAGCCTCGGCGCACTCGCCGCAACGAGCATCCGGGATTTCGACCCTGTTCTGTTCTGGTTGGGTTATGGCTGTCTCTTCTTTGGAGAGGTAGCCACGGTGTTCACCAATGAATGGTTTGACTATGAAAGCGACCGGCGCAACCGACAGGCGGGTCCCTTCAATGGCGGCTCACGCGTATTGGTGAATGCAGAGCTTGGTTTTCGTGAACTGCGCATCGGCATTTGGGCGGCGCTTGCAGCTGCAATGGCATGTGCCGGCTTGCTATTGGACCGTGTTGCCGACGGGTTTTCTTCCACGATCCTGTTGCTGTTGCTTCTGACCCTGGGCCTGGGATACACGGCACCACCGCTGAAACTGTCCTGGCGTAGCCTGGGAGAAATCAATGTTGGCTTCACGCACAGTTTCGCGGTGATCCTGTGCGGCTACGTGTTCCAGGGCGGGAATTGGAACGATCCCTTCCCATGGCTCGTAAGCCTGCCGTTGTTTATCGCCGTGTTGCCCGCCATCCTGCTCTCGGGCATCCCGGACCTGGAGGCGGATCGCCTGGCAGGAAAACGGACCGTGCCGGTACGGCTGGGACTCGAACGAACGCTGTGGCTCGTGCTGGCCTTGATCATCGCCGCGCCATTGGCGGCCTTGTTACTGAAGGATCTGCCGACCTTGCGCGGGGCACTGGATGGCATGCTGCCCTGGATATTGCCGCATGGATTGCTTTTGGCGGCAATCGTCCACCGGGAATTGCACCACCGGCAGGAAGGTGGCCGCATCGATGGACTCATGCTGGTTTCCTTGAGCTACATTGTATGGTTCGGACTTATCCCGGTATTGAACCTGCTCTGAAGGAACAACACTCCAACCTGAAACGGCAATACAAGCACTGTAGCGACACCCCAGCTCCCGGTTGCCAACGTCACACGCCCTGTGCTCCAATGCGCCGATGGCGACCCCGGCTCCATTTCGTTTCCTGCGCACAGGCCCGCGACCCTCGCGACCCGGTCGTGCGCTGCTGCTTGGCCTATTGCTGGCCCTGGCCCAGTTCACGGCGGCCGCCCATGGCCTGAGCCACCTGTCCGATCACCCCGATGAAGGCGGTACCCACTCACCCGCCTGCGAATGGTGCCTCAACCTTTCCCAGCTGGGCGCCGCCGCGCCGGCGGCCGGCCTGTGCCTGCCTGTCCGGGACAGCTCCAGCCCGCTGCTCGACGCAAACGCCGTTGCCGCGCCCACAACTCCTTTCCCCTACCGCTACCACAGCCGCGCCCCGCCCCACGCCTGATACCCGGCCCATGCTAAATGGCGACACCTGTCGCCCATGAACCATTGACCCTGTGCATTGGCATCGCCTTGTGGCGTCCCATGTGCGCGTATCAGGAGAAACACCATGCTCAGAAATGCCCTCTTCGGCGGTGCGGTTGTCGCATCCCTGTTCCCCGCCCTGGCCGCCGGCCAGACCGGGTTCAACCCGGAGATGTCCCTCATCCTGCAGGGCGCCTGGATCGATCGCGCCGGTGGTGAACGCCATATCACCGGCTTTCTGCCCGCCGATAGCCATGGCCACGGCCATGGTGACGACGGGACGACGCGCGGACTCACCCTGGACCAGACCGAACTGGTCATGTCCGCCAACGTGGACCGCTATTTCCGCGGCTACCTGAACCTCGCCTTCATCGACGAAGAGGTCGAAGTGGAAGAGGCCTGGTTCCAGACCCTGGGCCTCGGCCATGGCTTCAGCGTCAAGGGGGGCCGGTTCCTGTCCGGCATTGGCTACCAGAACGAGCGGCACCCCCATGCCTGGGATTTTTACGACACCAGCCTCATGCACCAGGCCCTGTTCGGTACCCACCTGATCCACGACGGCCTGCAGGCCAAGTGGGTCTCCCCGCTCGAGACCTTCCTGGAATTCGGTGTGGAAGCGGCGCGCGGCCAGAACTTCCCCGGCACCGACACCGACAAGCGCGGTGTAGGCACCTGGGCGGCCTTTGTGCATCTGGGTGATGACGTCAGCACCTCCCACAGCTGGCGCGCGGGCCTGTCCCATGTGCGCGCCAAGCCCGAGGATCGTGATGGTGAGCTGGAAGACCTGTGGGATGACGAGGCGGACCTGGCCTTCACCGGCAGCTCGCGCGCCTGGATCGCCGACTTCGTGTGGAAATGGTCACCCGAGGGCAACCCCACCCAACGCAACCTGACCCTGCAGGCCGAGTACTTCCGTCGCACCGAACGTGGTGAAATGGAATGCGAGGACGGCTCCTGCATTGGTGAGGAAGGGGACTACCGGGCCCGGCAGTCGGGCTGGTATGCGCAGAGCGTGTACCAGTTCATGCCGCGCTGGCGAGTGGGCTACCGCTATGACCGCCTGCAGTCGGATGCCGTGGACTTTGGCAACCTCGCTGCCTGGATACCCGTCTCCGACTACGAGCCGAGCAAGCACACGCTGATGGTGGACTACTCCCCCAGCGAGTTCTCGCGCCTGCGCCTGCAATACGCTCGCGACAAGTCCATGGAGGACGCCACCGACAACCAGGTTATCCTTCAGTACATCTTCAGCCTGGGCGCTCACGGCGCGCATCGCTTCTGAGGAGCAAACATCATGAAACGACTGTTACTGCTGTTGCTGGCCGGCTGTGCCTGGCCTGCCCAGGCCGCCCTCACCGTGCTCGCTTGTGAGCCGGAATGGGCGGCACTCACGGAGGAACTCGCGGGCGATCTTGCTCGCGTCAGCTCCGCCACCACGGCGCGCCAGGACCCGCACCGCATCCAGGCCCGGCCCTCGCTGATCGCGCGGGCGCGCAATGCGGACCTGCTGGTATGCACCGGGGCGGAACTGGAGATCGGCTGGTTGCCGCTGCTGCTGCGTGAATCGGGCAATGCCCGCATCCAGCCCGGGCGACCGGGCTATTTCGAGGCGACTGGGCATGTGGAACTCGTGGAGCAGCTGGAAAGCGTCGACCGCTCCATGGGCGACGTGCACACGGCGGGCAACCCGCATATCGTCACCGACCCGCGCAACCTGATACCGGTGGCCGCAGCCCTGGCCAAACGCCTGGCCGAGATCGATCCCGCCAACACCGCTGCCTATGCGAAACGACACCAGGACTTCGACCAAAGACTGCGCGTCGCCATCGCCCGTTGGGAACAGGAAGCGGAGGATCTGCGCGGCGTGCCGGTGCTGGTGCATCACACCAACTGGTCCTACCTGGCCCGCTGGCTGGGACTGGAGGTGGTGGCCGACCTGGAACCCAAACCGGGCGTCGATCCCTCGGTGGCGCAGCTGGGGCGGTTGTTGGAAACCTTGCAATCGAAACCGGCGCGCATGACGCTGCGCAGTGCCTACCATCCACCGCGCGCCTCGGAATGGCTCGCCGCCCGCACCGGCATCCCGGCCGTGGAGCTGCCCTATACCGTGGGCGGATCGGAACAGGCCACTGACCTTTTCTCCCTGTACGAAGACACCATCACGCGCCTGAAGGCGGCCCTGCCATGAGCCTGGAACTGCCCTTCGGCATCCTGCTTCCCGCCTTCGCAGCGGGGCTTTTGGTACTGGCAAGCCATGTGCCCCTGGGCCGGGAGGTGCTGCGCCGCGGCATCATCTTCATCGACCTGGCCATTGCCCAGATCGCCGGCCTGGGGGTGATCGCCGTGCATGCCCTGGGGCATGCCGAATCCCCCTGGCTGACCCAGCTCGGCGCCGTCGGCGCCGCGCTGGCCGGTGCCCTGCTGCTGCAATGGACGGAACGACGCAATCCCGCGCGCCAGGAAGCCATCATCGGTGTGAGCTTCGTGGTGGCGGCCAGCGCCGCAATCCTGCTCATCAGTCACGATCCCCACGGAGGCGAACACCTGCGCGAGCTGCTGGTGGGGCAGATCCTCTGGACCACCTGGTCCGACCTGCTGCCGTTGGGGATCCTGACCCTCGCCGTACTGGGTGTCTGGTATGGCCTGCGGCTGTGGCGCTCGCCACTAGGCTTCTACCTGCTGTTCGCGATGATGATCACCGCCTCGGTGCAGATCGTCGGGGTGTACCTGGTCTTCGCCAGCCTCATCATCCCGGCGCTGGCTGGTGGTGAACGGCTGTGGCACGGCTATGCCGTCGGCGCGGCCGGCTATGCCCTGGGCCTGCTGGCGTCTGCCTGGCTGGACCTGCCCTCAGGTGCCGCCATTGTCCTGGCGTTGGCATTGGTGGCCTTGCCGTCAGGACTCCTGGTACGCAGGCCGTAGCCTGAAGAAGCCTCAGCGGCGCTATTCGGCATAGCCGGGGCCCTGGCCGCGCGAATCACGCGCGTAATAACAGACATCACCCCTCGGGACGACGACGACTCCACCGGGCGTAACATGGTAACGACGGCGATCTTCGTCGGGATCGTAGCCAATATGCGTACCGGGTTCGATCAGGTTATGGCGGTCTATGATCACCCCGCGCAGACGCGCTCCGGCACCGATACGCGCGTAATCCATGATGATGCAATCCTCGAGTTCGGCACCGGTCTCCACCACGGCCTCACGCCGGATGATACTATGATGTATGCGCGCACCTCGACAGACCATGCTGGCAGCGCCGAACAGGCTGCTGTCGATATCGCCACCGAGAATGCGTGCCACGGGACCCTGATAGTTACTGGAGTAGATGGGCCACTGCGGATTGAAGGCATCGAAGCGCGGATTCTCGCCATTGACGTCCTTGTGGCAATCGAAATAGGCATCGATATCGCCGACATCGCGCCAA
>DATHUT010000396.1:0-1872 GCA_035462005.1 Gammaproteobacteria bacterium
CGCGAGCAGGGGGTCAACGGCCAGATCGAGATGGCCGCCGCCTTCCACGCCGCCGGCTTTGATGCCCACGACGTGCACATGAGCGACATCATCAGTGGACGCGTGTCGCTTGCGGACTTCAGCGGCCTGGCCGCCTGCGGCGGTTTCTCCTACGGTGACGTGCTCGGCGCCGGACAGGGTTGGGCCAAGTCCATCCTGTTCAACGCCCGTGCCCGTGATGAGTTCGCCGCATTCTTCGCACGCGGCGACTCCTGGGGTCTGGGGGTGTGCAACGGCTGCCAGATGATGTCGGGACTGAAGGAATTGATCCCCGGTTCCGAGGCCTGGCCGGCCTTCGTGCGCAACCGATCGGAACAGTTCGAAGCGCGCTTCTCCCTGGTGGAGGTGCCGGAATCCCCGTCCCTGTTATTGCAGGGCATGGCCGGCTCGCGTCTGCCCATTGCGGTCGCTCATGGCGAGGGTCGCGCATTGTTCGCCGCGGAGCAGGGTGCGCAACAGGCCCTGGAACGCGGGTCCGTGGCCCTGCGCTACGTGGATCACTTCGGTAACCCCACTGAGGTCTATCCCGCCAACCCCACCGGCTCGCCGCTGGGCATCGCCGGTCTGACCACCAGCGACGGCCGCTTCACCATCATGATGCCGCATCCGGAGCGCGTGTTCCGCACCCTGCAGTATTCCTGGCATCCGCAAGAATGGGGCGAGGACGGCCCCTGGTTGCGCCTGTTCCGCAATGCGCGGGTGGCGGTGGGGTAGCAAGGTTTTGGTAGGAGCGGCCTCTGGCCGCGATTGACTTGTCGCCTGTTCGCGGGCCAAGCCCGCTCCTACAGGTTGGTTTGCAGGCGTGCCAGTTGGCTATTTTTCGTCCAGCCAGTAATCCTCGAAGTCACTCAGATTGCGACGCAATTCCTCAATCTCGCGCTTGCGTTCCAGTGCGCGCATGGCGGCGCGGTGGCTCAGGCGTTCTTTGCTCACTTGCCTGATCTTGCTGCCTCGTTCCTGTTCGGCGGCTTCTGCCGCACGGGCCAGTACTTCTTCGTCTACGATCCGGGTACGCATCTTGATCCCCCTTGGCGAGATCCTCGCGCCATGGCTGGCGGCAACCCCGGCGCACGGCCAGGGCCCGGGCGGACACCGTCGCACGAGGTGTCGCCTTGAAGAGTGTAGCGGCCGGGCGTCGTGGTGGCTTTAGGCGCGAGCGTGTCCTGGCGGCCACCATGGGCGGACGGTAGAATCCAGGCCATGCCCGGCCCTTTTACCCTTGGCAGGAACGCTGGATGGAACTGACCACTGAAATGCTCTGGGTGCTGGGGTTGCTGGCCTTCACCGTCTACCTGTTCGTCTCCGAGGTGGTGCGGGTCGATGTGGCCGCGATCCTGGTGCTGGTGCTGCTGGGCCTGACCACGGTGCTGCCCTTCGTTCCGCCTTTGGTCGAGACAGAGCAGCTGTTCGATGGCTTCGCCAGCAACGCGGTCATCTCCATCATCGCCGTGATGATCATCGGCGCAGGCCTGGACCGTACCGGCATCATGGGGCTGGTGGCGAACCATATCCTGCGCATCGGGGGCAGTACCGAGCGGCGCATCATCCCGCTCATCTCCGGCACCACCGCTGTCATCTCCAGTTTCATGCAGAACGTGGGCGCGACGGCCCTGTTCCTGCCGGTGGTCAGCCGTATCTCCGTGCGCACTGGCCTGCCCCTGTCGCGCCTGCTCATGCCCATGGGGTTCTGTGCCATCCTCGGCGGCACCATGACCATGATCGGCTCCAGCCCGCTGATCCTGCTCAATGACCTGATCGGCACCTCCACCCCGGTGCTGGCCGGCAAGGGTCTGGAATCCATGGCGGAGTTCGGCCTGTTCGCCGTGACACCCA
>DATHUT010000397.1:0-4373 GCA_035462005.1 Gammaproteobacteria bacterium
GGAATCCGGGATCACGATGCCACCAGCGCTCATGCGCTCCTCTTCCATGCGCTTGATGATCACGCGATCATGCAACGGACGAATATTCATCGAGAAAATCTCCTTGAAATACTTGTAATTACGATTGGATCTGGGAATTTCGCCGGGCGCCTGTTAGCACTCAGCTCAAGTGAGTGCCAATGATAGCCTCGAAATGGGGGATGTCAAGGCGGGGCGCCCTTTAGGAGCGGCCTTGGCCGCGAATGCGGTGGCGATGGGACGCCGGTTCGCGGGCAGAGCCCGCTCCTACAGGGCTTGCGGAAACATACGGACCACCGCGCCGCCCGCAGCGTCAGTCGTCCTCGCGGCGAAACTCGCCCTCGAGGGTGCGCGGCCCCCGATCCTCGGGGGGCCGGGGCCCGCCTGGGCCGCGCGGCGGGACGATGAAGCGTCGCAACCAGGCCCGTACCAGGTACTGGCGCAGGGGCGGGATGAGCAGCAGAAACCCAATGCTGTCGGTGACGAAGCCCGGAGTCAGCAACAGGGCGCCGGCCACCAGCAGCAGTGCCCCCTCCAGCATGGGCACCGCCGGCACCTCGCCCCGGGCCATGGAGTCCCGCACCCGCTGCAGGGTACTGACCCCCTGAAAGCGCAACAGCAGCACCCCCAACATGGCGGTGAACACCACCAGGAAGACGGTCGGGATGGCGCCCACCAGCCCGCCGACCTTGATGAGAAAATAGATCTCAACCAGGGGAACGCCGATGAACAGCAGGAACAAAATGGCAAGCGGATTCATGGCTACGACGATACTGGAGGGCTTGGGGGTGGGCAAGCAATCGCTCCCCCGTCATTCCCGGGAAAATAGGGGACAGACCCCGTTTTCATCTCCTCTATTTTCCATTTTCTCGGGAAATGAATGAAAATGGGGTCTGTCCCCTATTTTCGTCGCCGCCATGACCGATACCGCCCAGTTGCTGCTCAGCACCGTGCCCGACCGGGAGACCGGCGAGCGCATCGCCAGCGCCCTGGTGACGGAGCGCCTGGCCGCCTGTGTGAATATTCTCCCCGGTGTCACGTCTATCTATGAATGGCAGGGCGAGGTGCAGCGCGATGCCGAGTGCCTGCTGCTGATCAAGACCCGCAAATCGCTGTATTCCAAGCTAGAATCCCGCCTGCAGGCCCTGCACCCCTACGAACTTCCGGAGCTGGTTGCAGTCCCACTGGAAGGCGGGCTGGCGGGCTACCTCCAGTGGATTCAGGACAACACAGGTTCCAATACATGAAAAGATGGTTCTGGCTGGTCGGGCTGCTAGCCCTTGGATCGCAGGCATGGGCACAGTTCGGACTCGGCGAGGAACTGCTGCCGCCGGAAGAGGCCTTCGCCCTGGAAGTGAGCGCCACCGCCGATACCCTGACCGCCCGTTGGACGGTGGCCGACGGCTACTACATGTACCGCGAGCGCATCCGCTTCGAGTCCAGCACCCCCGGCATCCGCCTCGGCACCCCGGAAATGCCCGACGGCAAGGTCAAGGAAGACGAGTTCTTCGGCACGGTGGAAACCTATCGCGGCGAGCTCCTGGTCACCGTGCCCCTGGTGCGCGAGGCCGGCGCCCCCGACCAGCTGCAGCTGGTCGTCCACCACCAGGGCTGTGCCGATATCGGCGTCTGCTACCCGCCCCAGGTGGAGAACCGCGAACTGGACCTGCCGAAGCTGGCCAGCGCGTCACCCGCCACCAGTACACGCAACGGCGCCCTGCAGGCCCTGGGCAAGCTCGGCGACCGCCTTGGCCTGGGTGGCGGCGACGAAGACCTGCTGCCTCCGGAACAGGCCTTTCCATTCCAGGCCAGCCTGGCGGCCGACGGCACCCTGACGGCCCGCTGGGACATTCCCAAGGGCTACTATCTGTATCTCGACAAGATCGCCTTCGAACTGCCCGCCGATGCCGGCGCCCGCTTCGGCACAGCCATCCTGCCGGCCGGCGAGGTCAAGCAGGACGAGTTCTTCGGCCGCGTGGAGGTCTACCACGGCGGTGGCGAACCGCTGGTGGTGACCGTACCCCTGCAACCCACCGGCAGTGCGCCCATCGATACCATCGCCACGGTGCGCTACCAGGGTTGCGCCGACCTCGGCGTCTGCTATCCGCCCCAGACCAGCAGCGTACCCCTGCGCCTGGCGGCCAGCGACGGGAGCGCACCACCGCCGCCCGCGGCCGCCGCCGTGGCCACACCGGCGGACACCGTCACCGATATCCCGCTGAGCGAGCAGGATCGTATCGCCCGCAGCCTCGGCGAAGGGAACAAGCTGCTGGTCATCCTGACCTTCTTCGGCTTCGGCCTGCTGCTGGCCTTCACGCCCTGCGTGTTCCCCATGATCCCCATACTGTCCTCCATCATCGTAGGACAGGGCGAGCACATCACCACCCGGCGCGCCTTCGCGCTGTCGCTGGTCTACGTGCTGGCCATGGCGCTCACCTACACGGTGGCCGGGGTACTGGCCGGAATGTTCGGCGCCAACCTGCAGGCGGCCTTCCAGAACCCCTGGATCCTGGGCAGCTTCGCCGCCGTGTTCGTGCTGCTGTCCCTGTCCATGTTCGGCTTCTATGACCTGCAGATCCCCCAGTCCCTGCAGAGCAAACTGGCGAGCCTGAGCAACAGCCAGCGGAGCGGCACCACCATCGGCGTGGCCATCATGGGCCTGCTCTCGGCGCTGATCGTGGGGCCCTGCGTGGCGGCACCCCTGGCCGGGGCACTGATCTACATCGGCCAGAGCGGCGACCCGGTGCTGGGCGGCCTGGCCCTGTTCGCCATGAGCATGGGCATGGGCGCACCGCTGCTGGCCATCGGTACCGGGGCGGGCAAGCTGCTGCCACGTGCCGGCGACTGGATGAACACCATCAAGGCGGTATTCGGCGTGATGCTGCTGGCCGTGGCCATGTGGATGCTGGAACGCATCCTGCCGGCCGCCGTTGCCCTGGGCCTGTGGGGCCTGCTGCTGATCGTCACTTCGATCTACATGGGCGCGCTCGACAGCCTGCCCCCCGATGCCACCGGCTGGCGCCGCTTCTGGAAGGGCATCGGCCTGGCGCTGCTGGTATACGGCGCCCTGCTACTGGTGGGCGCGGCCGCGGGCAGCAGCGACGCCACCCAGCCACTGCGCGGGGTGGTGAGCAGCAGCGCTGGCGTGGCGGGAGGCGGCGCCGAGGCCAAGGCCTCCTTCACCACCATCAAGAGCCTGGCGGATGTACAGACCGCCGTGGCCAACGCCAGCCGCCAGGGGCGGCCGGTGATGCTGGATTTCTACGCCGACTGGTGCGTGGATTGCAAGAAGCTGGAGCGCTACACCTTCAGTGATGCCCAGGTACAGACGAACCTGGAAAATACCCTGCTGCTGAAGGCCGAC
Organism: Gammaproteobacteria bacterium; assembly: GCA_035462005.1. GTDB lineage: Bacteria > Pseudomonadota > Gammaproteobacteria > DSM-19610 > DSM-19610 > JAIVHA01. The sequence continues at coordinate 3,383 of DATHUT010000397.1, forward strand.
GTCACCGCCAACGATCCCACCGACCGCGAACTGATGCGCCACTTCGGCATCATCGGCCCGCCGGCCATCCTGTTCTTCGATCCAAGTGGGGAGGAACGCCGGGAATTCCGGCTGGTGGGGTTCGTGGATGCCGCTGACTTCACCGCCCATCTGCAGCGCATGCCGTTCCATCAATGAATAAGGGGGACAGACTTGAGTCTGTCCGCTTTTTGAGACCCGTCATTCCGGCGTATGCCGGAATCCAGTGGTTTTGCTGTACATGGATTCCCGCCTTCGCGGGAATGACGAATAATATCTGCCCCTGGGCACGTACTACTTCAGGTTGAACTTCTTCAGCAGGTCATACATGGTCGGGCGGCTGACGCCGAGCAGCTCGGCGGCCTGGGACACCTTGCCGCCCACGTGACCGAGGGCACGCACCACGGCCTGGCGCTCGGCCTGGTCGCGGATCTCGCGCAGGTTGAAGGAGGCGCGCTCATCGTGGCCGGTACCGCCCAGCTCCAGATCGCCGGCGGTGATCTGCTTGTTCTCCGCCATGATCACGGCGCGCTTCACGCGGTTTTCCAGTTCGCGCACATTGCCCGGCCAGGGGTAGGCCTCCAGCGCGGCCAGGGCGTCCTTGCTGAAGCGGTGCATCTGCTTGCCATGCTGCTTGCTGGCCTGCTCCAGGAACACCCGCGCCAGCAGCAACACATCGCCCTCGCGTTCACGCAGGGCGGGGATGCGCACCGTGATCTCACTGATGCGGTAGTACAGATCCTCGCGGAACTCCTTCTCCCGACTCATGGCCAGCAGGTCCTTGTGGGTGGCGCAGATGACGCGCACGTCCACGGGGATTTCCTGGCGCCCACCTACCCGCTCGATGACCCGCTCCTGCAGGAAACGCAGCAGCTTGGCCTGCAGCGACAGCGGCAGGTCGCCGACCTCGTCGAGAAAGAGCGTGCCGCGGTCTGCGACCTCGATCTTGCCGGCGGTCTGCCGCGTCGCGCCG
>DATHUT010000398.1:0-4687 GCA_035462005.1 Gammaproteobacteria bacterium
CCGGGCGCATGCGCACATACCAGCCACGGGCGGCCAGCAGGGCGGCTTCGCCAATGGCCTTCTCCGCATCGCTTCCTTCCTGGATCAGGTTATCGGTCGAATCGTAGAGATCCGCCAAGACGATGGTTGTCTGGCCGGAACCGTCACTGCCCACCATACGGTCCTTCAGCATATAGAAGTCGTTCACAATGGTGTCGTCGAAGGGTTTTTCGCGGTCACCTGAGCCGAGCAGCACGGCATCGTAGGGACCATTGGCGTCCCGCGCATAGACCACATCCGCCGGGAACAGGAACTTGCGGGCATCGACACCTGTGCCACCCAGTTCCGCCAGCTTGTGTACCGCCCAGTTGGCGGGGTTGGGATCCGCGATATCAATGCGCCAGACATTGGCGCTGGTGTCGACGGCATAGAGCCGATCGGCCTTGCCATCACGATTGCGGTCGATGACGGTGATGTCGGCGGCGATGTTCCCGGTCATGCCGGCGACGGTGACATTGTGGGTGGCGCCGACGGGGCTGGGACCGGCCTGCCAGAGCAGGTTGCCGGTCTCGGCATCGATGACCAGCACACCGCGTCCCTTGGTGGGCGCCAGGGCCGGTAGTCGGTCCTGGGCATCGGCATCATAGCCGGCACCCATGATCAGCATGGGCTTGACCGTGCCGTTCACATTCACATTCGTCACCTTGGCCTCGGACCAGGTCTGGCCCAGCTCGGCGAACCCGGTGTCGGCGGGCGTGCGCTTCCAGAGGAAGCGTGGCGTCTCCGGCACAGTCACGTCCAGGGCGTAGAGGAACTCGCCGCCACGGCGCATGGTGATGAACAGCCAGGCCTTGTCGCCATCGGCGGCGATGATCTTGCCGTCGTTGTTGGCATCATGGACATGGACACTGACGTTGCCATCCATGAAGTAAGGCTTGTTGTTGGCGGGGTCGTCGGGATCGGATGGCACGTTGATGATGGGATCGTTGTCCCGCAGCCACTTCAGCTTGTCGAAGAACTCCGGCGCGACGAAGCCCCAGAGCTCCTTGCCGCTGTCCGCCTGGTTCTTGCTGCCGCGGATGGCGCGGAACACGCCGTCATTGGCGCCGTAGAACACCGCGATGTCGGTGTCGGTACCGCTGCGGTTGTAGTTAACCACGGCGGGACGGGAATGCACCACGTCGCCATGCAACGAGGGTCGTACGCCGGTGGCATCGCGTTCCGCCGTGGAGGTATTGTCGGCGCCATGCACCCAGTCGATGAGCAGATCGCGCTCGGTGGCGTCGGCCACGCCGAGGGCTGCCTGGCTGACCTGCGCGTTGGTGTCGGAGAAGGGCGTGGCCGACAACAGGCTGTTGGCCGTGCAACCGCTGGTGCAGGTGTAGAGGTTGCGGTTCAACCATTGGTCGCGCTGCATCTGGGCGGTACCACCCTTTTCCACCATGGGGCCATCCGGCGCGTCGGAGGCCGACTTGGGCTCGCCGCGCGGATCGAAGGCCCAGTAATTGGAGGGCTGGGTCCAGAAGCTGGTCACGTTGTTATTGATGAAGCCACTGGCAGACAGTGCCGCCTGGTCATTGGCATCCGCCAGCACCAGCTCGTCGTTGCTGTTGACGATGAACTGGTAGAGCTTGAGATTGCCGAACCAGCGCGGACCGGCACTGGCATCGGGACGGAACACCGCCATGTATACCTCGTTGAGGAAGGTGCCGCGCACGTTCACGCTCACCGGCAGGGCCGTGGCGGCGAACACGCTGTTGACCGCCTGCATTTCATCGAGCGCCATACTCAGGGCCGCATTCAGATCACCGAGGGCATGGGCGGCATAGTATTTGCCATTTCCCTGGACGGCCATGCTCTCCAGCAACTTGGTATTGCCGGGGCCCTTGCCATTCGTGTCTGGGCGCACGTCGATGGCGAAGGTATTGATGCCCTTGGTGGTCATGAAGCGTGCGTATTCATCGGACCAGTTGCTCTGGCTGCCACTGGGATTGAGCTGGATCACATTGGTATCGGCACCCAGGGACGCCAACAGACTGCCGGCCGTGGTGTTTTCCCCACTGGAGGGAGGGCCGTTGGAAATGAATATCACATAGTTGCTGATACAGGCATCGCTGGACGGCGACTGGTAGGTCGGGTTGGACAGGAAGGCATCGTCGTCCTTCTTGGCCTTGTTGTGACCTGCGCGCGCGTCCATGCCCTGGTAATAGAGATAACCCTCGTGCATGGCCAGGGCGAACTCGGCACCGTTACCCTTGTCGGCATTTTCTCCCAGGCTATTGATCAGGCTGACGAAGGTTGCTTTGTTCGCTGTGGTCATGGGCCGTATGGCGGAGCGTACATAGCCCCCACTGGGGTTGCCGTTGCCACCCCCGGTCTCGGAGAACATCATCAGGCCGATGCTGAACATATAGTCATCGGGGTCGCAGTTGGCCTGGTCGTCATCCTTACAGACCTTGAGCCCGGAAACGGTTTGCAGCAGGGCCTGTTGTACCCAGTCAAAATTGCTTACGCCGCCATCGGCGCGCGACCAGTTGGCGGTATTGTCGACGATGATGAGGATGTTCGGTGCCGGTGTGGTGACACCGGGGTTGGTCATGAACAAATCCGTGTCCTGGCCCTGTGCGGCCAGGGGCAGACCCAGGCAGGACAGGATGAGTAGTGTGCGGATGATCAGGTTCATGATACGACTCCAGTGCCGGGGCTCCTGTCAGGGACAGGATCCGGCGGGCATGACAATGGTGACGCCCTGCACCAGTTGCGCCTGGGCGCCGCTGACCGGGTCGTCATAGCTGGCCCCGATTTCCCAGTGGGTATCCTCGGGGGCCAGCGGAAAGGTGGCGGAATAACCTTCGGCCGGGCGTACATCCAGGCAGGCCGGTTCGCTGACCTGCACGGTCACCCCCGCTAGTGTGATGTTGCTGGGCTGCGGGTTGTTGAAAATGGCGATGCTGCTGATGACCTGCTCGATGGCTTCCTGGGATACCGCCTCGGCATCCTGGTGGGCCTGCATGTTGCCCACGATGCGCAGGTTGACCATGCTGTTGTTGACAGCGGTGACGCCCAGCAGGGCGAGCACCACGAGCATCATCAGGGCCACCACCAGGGTGGCGCCGGTCTGTTTGCGGCGTGCAGCCATCACTGGACCCTCCGATCGCCGGGGTTCACGGCCCGCGCCAGGGTGGTATAGGCATGCCGCTTGAAGTTGCCGCCCGGGGTCAGGTTGACGCCGGCCAGGCTGTAGGTCTTCTGGTCGGTGTAGCCGGGGCTCGGCTCCACGTTACGCGCCAGCAGACCCATTTCCACGCTGATGAGGCTGGACCAAGCATTCAGGTTCGCCGGCAGCGTCACCAGCTGGTTCGCCACGCCATCGCCATTGCTGTCGATACCGTACTGGAGGCGCAGTGTCTCGATGCCCTCGGCGATGGGCGCGACGGTATTGAGGTTGCCGTTGCGAAATTCCACGCGGGTGAGCGTGGGAATGCCATCGCCAGCGCCGCTGCAGTCGCTGCAGTTACGAATGTAGTAGATGTGCACCAGGTAGCGACGCACGTCCGCCACGCTGCCATCGCGCTTGACCAGGTCGAAGACCGCGGCATCGAACGGCCCCGGTTGCAAAACGCGACTGTCGGTGCGTGACTGCAGGTACACCTCGCTACCCAGCATGGCGCCGGTGGCCGTGACCTCGGTGGAGGCGCGGCGGATCACCAGAACATCGGTATTGGGCACGTAGCCCGGCAGGCAGGCCAGCGGTGCAACGGCGGCCCCGGTATATCCCTGCACCGGCAGGCTCATGCCAGACTCCAGGTCGGCCAGCGTAGTGGAGCATGGATTGGTCATGGCCGTGGGGTCCGGCACATCGAAGAACTCCCCATAGTAGCCCGCGTGGCGGATGTCCTCGCGCAATACCTGTATCGCGTAGCGGCCATTGTCCAGCTGCCGGCTTGCCTTGTTCAGCTCACCAAAACTCGCGCTGGTGTTCGTCACCACCGAGACCACGCCCGCAAGCAGGATCAGGCCCAGGGTCATGGCCACCATCAGCTCCACCAGGGAGAAGCCGGCGTGGCGGGTATGCGGGTTTATGTGTTTCATATCCATCATGGCACTCAGTTCAATACCGCGAAGCGCACAGTGCGGCTCACGACCCGGCGCAGGTTATCGGTGCCATAGGCGCCCTGGCCGCAGGCATTGGCCGGCGCGGCGGTGGCGGACAGGCCCTGCCAGGCCACGCTGATCAGGAAGTGGTTGCCGCTTACGTCCAGCGCTTCGATGCAACCGCGGGCACCGATCATGGCGCCGATCTGGTTGCCCCCCTGGGCCTCGGCGGCGCCATCGAGCAATGTCTCCCAGGCCTGCAGGTCGGCATCGGCGCGGGCGTCGCAGCCGAGTGCATAACTGGTACTGCCCTGGCCAGCGTTGCCGAGGTAACAGTTACGCCCGAGACGATTGGCATTCATGCGATTGGCCATGTCCTCGAGCAGGATCAGGGCCTGGGCGCGCTGGTAGGACTCCATCTCCGCCTGCTGGGCGCGGGCCTGCAGGCTCGCCATGCCGAGCAGACCGATGGACAGCAGCAACAGTGTCACCAGCACCTCGATCATGCCGACGCCTGCCTGGCCTTTGTGCAGGGTCCTAGACATCACAGCTCTGCCCCCGATTCAGGCTGGTACGCCCACTGGCGTCCAGACGGATCAGACGACGGGCCACC
>DATHUT010000399.1:0-4205 GCA_035462005.1 Gammaproteobacteria bacterium
CGGCCGCCGCGGTTGGTGACGATGGCGGCGGCGCGCTTCATGATGGGTTCCCAGTCGGGATCCGTCATATCGGTGACCAGTACGTCACCGGCCTGCACCCGGTCCATCTGGGCAATGTCCTGGATCACCCGCGCGGGCCCGGCACCGATGCGGCTGCCGATGCTGCGCCCCGTGGCGAGCACCTTGCCCGATTGTTGCAGGTGGTAACGCTGCAGGTGCTGGGCGGAGGAGCGGCTTTCCACTGTTTCCGGACGTGCCTGCACGATATACAGCTCGCCATCGATGCCATCGAGGGCCCATTCGATGTCCATGGGCCGGCCATAGTGCTGTTCGATGGTGACCGCCTGGCGCGCCAGCTCCATCACCTGTTCATCCTCCAGGGCGAAGTGCTGGCGCTGTTCCGGGGTGGTGTCGATGGTGTCCACCGGATCGCCCCCGTCGGCGCTGTCGCGGTAGATCATCTGGATGGCCTTGCTGCCCAGGTTGCGCTGCAGGACCGCCCGTTTGTTCCGCTCCAGCATGGGCTTGTGCACATAGTATTCATCGGGGTTCACCGCGCCCTGGACCACTGTCTCGCCCAGTCCGTAGGCCGCGGTGATGAACACCACGTCGCGGAAGCCGGTCTCCGTATCCAGGGTGAAGATGACGCCGCTGGCGCCGCAATCGCTGCGCACCATACGCTGCACACCGGCGGACAGGGCCACCTGTTCATGGGCGAAGCCATGGTGCACGCGGTAGGTGATGGCGCGGTCGTTGTAGAGGGAGGCGAATACCGCCTTTACTTTCTCCAGCACCCGCTCGATGCCGCGTACGTTGAGGAAGGTTTCCTGTTGACCGGCGAAGGAGGCATCGGGCAGGTCCTCGGCAGTGGCGGAGGAGCGCACCGCCACGGCGCACTCGGGATCGTCTCCGGCCAGTTTTTCATAGGCGGCGCGGATATCCTGTTCCAGGTCCGCAGGCAGTTCTCCGGCCATGATCCAGCCGCGGATCTCGGTTCCCGCACGCACCAGCGCGTTCACATCCTCGATGTCGAGGTCGGCCAGTCGTTCGCGGATGCGGTCGGCGAGCCCGTTGTGCCGCAGGAAGGCGCGAAACGCATCAGCGGTGGTGGCGAAACCGCCGGGCACCCGTACCCCAAGGGAACCGAGTTCGCGGATCATCTCGCCCAGGGAGGCGTTCTTGCCGCCCACCTGCTCGATCTGGCCGATGCGCAGTTCCTCGAAGGCGATGACGTTGGCGGGCATGGTGGCACTCCTGGTGACGTGGAACGGTGAAGGACACTGCTGCTGTCATTCCGGCCGGCACCGGCATGGCACGGTGGTCTGAATTTGTATGATATCGTTGATGGGCCTGTATCGCTACGGAACCGCCATGCCGCCACGTCCCGTGTTCTACATCTCCGATCGCACCGGCATCACGGTGGAGACCCTGGGCCACAGTCTGCTGTCCCAGTTCGAGTCGCTGGCCTACACGGAAACCATTGTCCCCTTCGTGGACAACGATGAAAAGCTGCAGGCTTGCATCGACCGTATCGAGGCCGCGGCCCAGGCCAGCGGCCAGCGGCCGCTGCTGTTCGTGACCCTGGTGAATCGGGATCACCAGGCCCGGCTGGCCGCCTGCGATGCCCTGATGGTGGATTTTTTTCGGACGTTTCTCGGGATGCTGGAGAACGAGCTGGAAATCAGCCCCGGCCAGCGCATGGGGCATACCCATGGGGTGCGCGACCCGGGCCAGTACGATGCGCGTATGGATACGGTCAACTATGCCCTGCGTACCGACGATGGCAGCGGCGCCCAGCAGTACGACAACGCCGACCTGATCATCGTCGGCGTATCCCGTTCCGGCAAGACGCCCACCTGCCTGTACCTGGCCCTGCAGTTCGGTATCCGCGCCGCCAACTACCCCATCACCGAGGAGGACCTGGAGCACCTGCGCCTGCCATCCGTCCTGGTGCCGCACCGGGCACGCCTGTTCGGCCTGCTGATCGATGCCGATCGCCTGCACCGCATCCGCAGCCAGCGCCTGCCCGACAGCCGCTATGCCTCACTCGCCCAGTGCCGCTATGAGTTGCGCCAGCTGCAGGCCTTGTTCCAGCGCGAAGGCATTCCCTGGCTCGACTCCACCAGCATGTCGGTGGAGGAGATCGCCACCGGCATCCTGCACGCCTCGGGGCGGCGGCGCTGAGTCCTGGTCTGTGTGCCCGGCCAGGAGCCACTATACTGAGGTTGTGGCGGCACGACCGCCCCGTGGGACTAAGGAGATGGGTGCAAAATGGGACGTTCGTGGCATTGGGGTTTGGTTTTCCTGTTGAGTGTCAGCGGAGCGCTGGCTGCCGGGGACGGTGCCCGTACGCTTGTCCCCGAGCGGAATCCCGTGCTCGCCGCGATCCCCGATCATGTTGCCTTCGACCTGGGTGCCTACCAATGCGAACCCTGGCCCATTTGTGCGACGAATACGGCGTATAGCGGGATGGTCTACGATGACGAGCGCCACCGGATATTGCTGTTCGGTGGTGGCCATGCCGCCACCTATCGCGATGATGTGGAGGAATTCGATTTCTCCTCCCTGCGCTGGACGCAGGCCTACCCGCCGACACCCTGCAAGGAGCGCACCCTCGATAATGTCGACCGGGAGCGGGCCTTGTGGATCTCGTCGGGGCATCCCATCAGCCGGCACAGCTATGATCTGTTGGCCATGGCGGGTCGTCCAAGCGAGTTATGGATGCTGGCCAGGATGCAGGGGCGTGGTCGTGGCTGTAACCAGCTGCCCCCCGTCTCGGACGATGAGGCATCGCCCTATGTGATCGCCCGCGGCAGCTTTGCCGCCTATCAACCGGATACGGGGCGCTGGCGCTTTACGGACACACCCGCCGTCGGTTTTGAAACCGGTGCCGAGACCGACCCGGTCAGTGGCCGCATCCTGTTGGTCAGCCACAGCGAGGGGATCGGCTCGGTCGATCCGGTGGACGGCCGTTACACCGTCCATGTGGCCATCGACGAGCCTGACCTGCGCACCGGCAAGGGTGTGTCGCTGGTCTACTTTCCACCCAATGACCGCTTCTATGCCATCGCCCTGACCTCCCGTGCGCCCGGTGTCTGGGAAGTGCATTTCGACCGGGAGAATCCCGCGGCTTCCTCGATCCGGCGACTTGCCGACCTGGACCTGCCGCGCGCACCCGTTACCGAGGCCTGGGCCTACGATGCGGCCAACCACCTGATCGGGGGTGGGGTGCGCGGAGGCAGGATTTTTGCTTTCGATCCCTTGGCAAAACGCTGGCACGAACGACGCATGAAGAGCTCGAATCCTGAGCTGGCGATCGGCACCCTGGATGGCAAGGCGCTCGCCTACGACCCGGTCCATGGCTTGTACATCTTCAGGACCAGCTACGATTCGGGACGTCGCACCTGGGCCTATCGCTGGGGCGGTTAGGCAATGGCCTTCTGGATCAGGGGCACCAGCGGTTCGGGCAGCTTGATACCACCCGAAAGTGCGAACTGGTGGGCACGTTCGGACATTTTCTTCCAGGTCTTGCGGATGATATCCAGCCACTTCTCCTCGTCGTACTCGGGATGCTTGCTTGCGAATGCCAGCATGTAGTGTTCGATGAACACCAGGTCGGTGACATCCTCCAGCAACTGGGTGTCCGGGTTCCGCTTGATCGCCTTCTTGCCCACCGCTTGCTTCACTCGCTCGATGTCCTCATCCCCGTAACCCGCTTCGGCGAGCAGGGCGCCGGCGGTTTCGGCATGGAACTTGTACAGGTCGGTGCGCCACTTCAGGTAGCCCTCACGGGTCATTGGATAGTCGCTGCGCGCGGATTTCCAGCGCTGGATATGCTGGGCGCGGATCGCCAGCTTCATGGCATCGTCCGCCTCCGGTGCATAGCGTTCCAGCATATCGGCCATGCGATGGGAGTAGAGCAGCTCCTTGGGCCAGGCCTTGCCGTCGGCGGTCTCCTGGTTGGGATCCTCCTGGTTGGCGGCATCGATCAGGGCCACGGCTTTCTGGTAACGTTCATCCGGTGTGGGCATAGGGTTTCTCCTGGAGGGTTAGGAATATTTTAACCGCCAAGGCGCCAGGAATGGTGTTTTGGCGGTTCGAATATGGGTCTTGGTGTTCCTGGCGTCTTGGTGGTTAATCCGTTTTTATCGATCAGGTAATCACCGTCGGTCGCTCGCGACCGGTGTGGCGCCGGATGCCGGCGA
>DATHUT010000400.1:0-5630 GCA_035462005.1 Gammaproteobacteria bacterium
GTAGGCGCAATTGCACAACGGGACGTGGCACCGATACTGCTGGAAGGCCTGCGACGGCTGGAATACCGCGGCTATGACTCCGCCGGCCTGGCCATCCGCGATGACGCCGGCAAATTGCAGCGCATCCGCTCCGTGGGCAAGGTGGCTGAACTGCAGGCGCGCCTGGAAGCGACGCCTGTGGATGGCCACCTCGGCATTGCCCATACCCGCTGGGCCACCCATGGCATTCCTGCCGAGCGTAATGCCCATCCCCACATGAGCGGTGAGACCGTCGCCATCGTGCACAACGGCATCATCGAAAACCATGCCGAGCTGCGCGAACGACTGAGCGCCGAGGGTTTCCACTTCAGTTCGGAAACCGACACGGAAGTGATTGCCCATTTGCTGGCCAGCATCCTCGCCACGGAGCCGGACCTGCTGGCTGCGGTGCGCACCGCGATACGTGAACTGGTGGGCGCCTATGCACTGGCGGTGATCCATCCCGCCGAGCCCGATCGCCTGATCGTGGCGCGCGCCGGCAGTCCACTGGTGGTCGGTGTGGGTGTGGGAGAGCACTTCATTGCTTCCGATGTCTTTGCCCTGTTACCCGTGACCCAGCGCTTCCTGTTCCTGGAGGAGGGCGACGTGGCAGAGATCCGTCGCGATGGCGTCCAGGTCTACGATAGCGAAGGCCATGTTACCGAACGCGCCATTACCGAATCCAGCCTGAGTGCCCATACCGCCGACAAAGGCCCCTATCGCCACTACATGCTGAAGGAGATCTTCGAACAGCCAGCAGTGATCGCTGAAACACTGGAAGGTCGCATCTATAAAGGCAGGCTGCTGGAGGAGAGCTTCGGTGTAGAGGCCAAGACCCTCTTCGACAAGACCCGGGGCGTGCATATCATTGCCTGTGGGACCAGCTATCATGCCGGCCTGGTGGCCCGCTATTGGCTGGAGGAAGTGGGCATCCCTTGTAACGTGGAAGTGGCCAGCGAATACCGCTACCGCAAGGTGGTGGTGCCTGAAGGCACGTTGTTCGTATCCATCACCCAGTCAGGTGAAACCGCCGACACCCTTGCCGCCCTGCGCGCGGCCAAGAAGGCCGGCTATGTGGGTAGCCTGGTGGTATGCAACGTGCCGGAAAGCTCACTGGTGCGCGAATCGGACGTGGCACTCATGACCCGAGCCGGTCCCGAGATCGGCGTTGCTTCCACCAAGGCCTTTACGACACAGCTGGTGGCACTGCGGCTCCTGACCTTGGCCCTGGCCCGCCGTGGCGGTATGAGTGTTGAACGGGAAAAGGAACTGGTGGATGAACTGCACGCCCTGCCGCGACAGGTAGAGGTGGTGCTGGAACTGAGCGATGCAATCGAGGAGATGGCCCAGGCCTTCGCCGACAAGGACAACGCCCTGTTCCTCGGCCGTGGACCTTTCTATCCCATCGCCCTGGAAGGTGCGCTCAAGCTCAAGGAAATCTCCTACATCCATGCCGAGGCCTACCCCGCCGGTGAGCTCAAGCACGGCCCCCTGGCGCTGGTGGATGAAAAAATGCCCGTGGTCTGCGCACTGCCCGACGATCCGTTGCTGGAAAAGGTGCTGTCAAACCTGCAGGAAGTGCGCGCCCGTGGTGGTGAACTGTTCCTGTTCAGCGACCAGAAGGTGCGCATTGGCCTCGACCGTTTCCAGAACCTGACCCTGGCGGACATCTGTCCCACCACCGCACCTATCGTCTATACCATCCCACTGCAGCTGCTGGCCTATCATGTGGCGGTACTGAAGGGCACCGACGTCGATCAACCGAGGAATCTGGCGAAATCCGTGACGGTGGAATGAAGTTTCGGTAAAAAAATTGAGGTTGTAGCTCCAGCCGATATCTGGGACATTCATGGCTGGATACCCGGCCGCCCGGCCGGGCCTGCCCGAGCTGATTCCGGGAGGCACGCCAGCAAGACCTATCATGCCCATCGATGATGCCAACAGTCCCGGCGGCAATGAGCGATGGAAGGGCATCCATCGTTTGTCGGATTCCCGCTACCTGCTACCTGTCTTCGTGCTGGCCCTCATGGGCGTGCTTTGGGCCGGCACGCTCCACCTAATCAAGGTCGAGCGCAACAACGCCGAAGATGCCGCCATCGCCCTTACCCTCGAGCTTACCGATATCTATGAAGCCAGGATGCTGCGTGTCCTGCGTGAAATCGACCTGTACCTCAAGATTATCCGGTATGCCTACGAGCAGCACGGGGTGGACATCGCCTTGACGGAACTGGAGGGACGCGGGTTGTTGCCACCAGAACAACTGTTCGATATCGGCATTCTCGATGCCGATGGCACGCTGCTGGCTGGAACTCCCCAGGCCCACAGGCTTGCCCTGGACGACGCACGGTTGCAGACCCTCCGGGGCAGCAACCAGGTCCTGATTGATCTGTCCCATGTGCCGGGCGAGGAAGATCGTTACAGGGTCAGTTTTTCGCAACGATATATGGGGCCGGATGGCAACCTGAAAGCCATCATCCTGGTCGAGGTCGATGCGAAGTTCTTCGTCAGTACCTACGACAGCAAGCGCATGGGCGCGAAGGGACTGCTCGGCTTCCTGACCGAGGATGGCCTGTACCTCGCGCGCAGGAGTGGCAAGGTCTTTTCAGCGGGTCACCGTTTCGATGCCGGGAAGGTGCCACAGGGGCTGGATCTTCAGGGGCGTATGGCAACGACGCTGGTATCCCCGCTGGATGGAGTCGAGCGGTATATCAGCATACGTGAGCTCTACGGCTTTCCCCTCGGTGTACTGGTCGGTTTGTCGATGGAGGAACGACTTGCTGCCGCCGATGAATTGGGTCGAACCTACCTGCAGCGGGCGATCTACGCCAATATTATGTTGTTGCTTGTGGGCGGACTGTTCTGGCATATGAGTCACAGCTTGGCCGAGAGCCGGCGTCGGGAAGTGGAGGCACGCGAGGCCCAGGCGGTAAAGGTGGAGTACCTGGCCTATCATGACAGCCTGACGGGACTGGCGAATCGCAGCCTGCTCAGCAGGTTGCTGGGGCAGGCCATCCACCAGGCCAACCGCAGGCAGGGGCAGCTGGCCATACTGTTTCTGGATCTTGATCACTTCAAGGCCATCAACGATACCTTGGGTCATGATGCGGGCGATGAGCTGCTGCGCGAGGTGGCGAGAAGGCTGCAGATGTGCCTGCGTGAGAGCGACCTGGTGGCACGTATTTCCGGTGATGAATTCGTGGTGGTGCTGCCAGAAGTAGAGGACAGGATACTGGTGGAGACCGTGGCCAGCAAGATCATCGACATCGTGTCCCAGCCATACGTCATTGCGGGCCGGAAATGCAAGGTGACGGCCAGTGTCGGCATCAGCCTCTATCCGGATGATGGCGAGGATGAGGAGACGCTCATGAAGCATGCCGATACGGCCATGTACCAGGCCAAGGAAGCTGGCAAGAATGCCTACCGCTTTTATTCGGAATAGGCGCTGCCTGGCCGGGCTCAACCAAGGCTGAGAGCCTTGCGCAAGGCGCGCACCATTTCCCAGCCGGCCTCGTCGCAAGTCCGGCCAAAGCTGACGATCCCGTCTTGATGGCCGCCCATGGCGAGTGTCCCTCGTCCACGAAAACCGTGTTCGCGATACAGCCGGACCATTTCACTGGCCATTGCCGGGGTGCCGTAGGCCACCTCTGGCCTAGTGGAAGCCAGCCTCAAGGCCTCGCGTCGTTGCCAGATCTCCGGAGAGTGGCCGTGGATGATGCAGCCGATGGTCGGTTCGGCATCGTACAGGGCGGCGTGGGTCAGGCTTTCGGAAGAAGGGTGTGCAGGACCCTGGGCGACAAGCCGGTTGCGAGCGCAGTCCCAGGCGGTGACCAGACAATAATCCTTCGCAGTCGGCCGAGGCCGGTCCGCGCACTGGGAGGCACTGATCACGAAGCCGTTATTCTCGAGGCGCAGGCTGAGGTTGCCGTAGGCCAGGCCGCCGTAGCGGTCCGGGTCGCGCCCGAGGAGACCGAGCTTCTGCATGATGCGCTGCCAGGCGATCAGCTCGGCCAGCGGCAGGCCGTCAGGCAGCGATCCCGGCGTGAACTGCAGCTGGAATTTTATGACTCCTTCGTCCATCGGTGACACTCGCTTGTAGCTACAAACCCGTGGGGCAAGATGGCAATAGCCTACTTGTAGTGCCGAACAGCGTCCACGAACAGGATACGCCTTGAATTGGCGGGATCGATTCGACTGAAAATACCCAGGAGTAACATATGGATATGGAATCATGGAAGGCATTCTTATTCGTCCTATACTCGATGCAGAAGTCATCGTTATGCAGGTGGGGATATGTCGAGATCATCCAAACTGTGCAAATTACCGGGTGTACTGGCCGCAGGCATCTTTTCCCGAAAGGGGACGCCGGAGGAATACGAGGGGCCTTTCACTTCCCGCGAGGCGGCTGCATTGGCAGGCTTATGCTCCGATATAACCCTAACGATGGAGATGCAGGCCCTGTTCCTGGACCGCCTGAGTGGGGAAGAAGGCTGGAAGGGCTGTCATGGCTGGGCTGCATGGGGCCCTGAAAGGGTTATCGTTTCGGTGGGTGACAGTATGTGCATTGTGGATGCCCAGTCTCGTTCCTTGACAACGGTCATCTCAGCCATGCGTTCAACGGCCGGGATCGAAGCCAGCGAAAGCGAAGGAGTATGACATGCCAACACTGGACCAACTTATCCAGCTGCCGGGCGCGTATGGGGCGATCGAGTTTTCCTGTACGGGTGAATTGGACGCCATGCGCGGTGAACTGGAACCGGATTTCGCCAAAATAGTCGCTCAGATGTGTGCCGCCAATATGGCGATATATCGCATGCAGGCGACGGGTTGGGCGAAGTATACCGGGCAGCAGGGTTTTCTTCCCGAGCGCGGGTTTGCTTTCCTGAGCCTGGATCATGTCCTGATGGGGATGGATGGCAAGGCTGTCATCGGGCGTAATCTGGATTTCGACTATGACCAGGCGTACCAGCTCCTCCATGAAAAGGCTGGAGAAACATCTGAGGAGTAGACCATGGTGAAATTGGCGAGTCTGCTTGAGGTCGAAGGTGTGGTGGCCGCACTAAGTTTCCTTGATGACGGCACCCTGATGGAAGCGGCAGGGGAAATCGATCCGCTGCATTCAGACCTTGCGGCAGAGATATGTTATGCCAATGGACGTATTACACACCAAGGCAGCGATGTTTTGGCGACTCTCTCCGGCATGGCCGGCTGGGCGCCACGAGGATGGGTGATGCTGGGAAATGAGCTGTCGGTATGTGCCATTGCGAATGTGGTCTGTTTTGCAAGAAGCGGAGTGGTGTCCTTCAATGAGGTTTTGAACCTGCTTTCCGAGCTGGAAAAGCAATAGGGTCGCACGAGGTAGCTGGCTGAATTCTTGGTCGAACCCCTGGGGTTTATGCCACGCTCCGCGCAGATGACTGCAGCTCGTGTGCCTGTTGTTTCATCAGCTCCACGATGCCGTAGACCCCGAGATGACGATTGGGTGACAGGTGCTCGTCAAGACTGAGGCGACTGAACAGCTCATCCACGTCCAGGGCCTCGATTTCTTTTTGCGTTCCACCGCCGATCAACTGGATGAGCAGCGCCAGCACACCCTTGATGACGCTGGTGTCGCA
>DATHUT010000401.1:0-6613 GCA_035462005.1 Gammaproteobacteria bacterium
AGGCCGCTCCTACGGGTGGCGCCAGTGGATTTTCCAGCCAGGCTCGCCGGGACCGGCCTGGTGACCTGCCGCCACCCACAGGTCGGCCACGGCCACCAGTTCCTCCCCCAGGTACAGCAGCGGCAGACGTTCCCGCTCCCAGGGCGGTACCCCGGACTCCTGCAGCAGTTGCTTGAGTGCATGATGGTGCGCGCGACCCGTCAAGCGGAGCTGCTCGCCGCCCTGGCGGAAGCGCACCTGGAGGCGTGTACCAGGCGTCAGTCGCAAACCCTGCCCGGTAGCCGTATCCGCGCATAACGTGCCACCCGCAACCGCCAGCACCTCCCCCGGGGCCCAGTCCTGGGCCGCGCCTGTCGGTGGTGACGCCAGGGGCGCCAGGGCGAACAGTTCATCCCGGTAGCGCCGCACCTCGCATCCCGGCCAGTGCACACATGGCTCGGCATCGGCACGAGCCGCCAACACCTCGGCGAGAATGCGCCCCAGCACGACCCGGGATGGCAGGCTGAAGCCCATCGTCTGCAACCAGTGGCGCAGCAGGTTGCGTCGCCGGGGTTCGGGCAGGCGGCCCAGGGCGGCCACCGACAGGGTGCCGGGTCGGGCGCCTGCTGCGCCGGCCAGGTCCTGTTGCGCCACCTGTTCCTGCAGTTCCGCCGCCTCGGCACACAGCTCGGCGCTGCGCGCCAGCACCCTGGCCGTACCCGGCCAGCGGGTTTTCAGCTCCGGTAACAGGTACCGGCGCAGGAAATTGCGATCCAGGCGGGTATCGGCATTACTGGGGTCCTCCAGCCATTCCAGGCCCTGGTCCCGGGCATAGGCCCGCAGATCGTCCCGCCCGTAGTCCAGCAGGGGGCGCAGCAAGGTGCCCTGCCCCAGTGGCACGGAGGCCGGCATGGCGCTCAACCCCTTGGGGCCGGCGCCACGCAGTAACTGCAGCAGCAGGGTTTCCGCCTGGTCATCCTGATGGTGGGCCGAGAGCAGCAAGGCGTTTACCGGCAGCCAGTCGCGCAGCAGGCCGTAGCGCAGGTTGCGGGCGGCGGCCTCGGGGCTTTCGCCGGGTGTGGGCCGGGCATCACCGGACAACAGCACGAAGTCCACGCCCAACTCCGCGCAGACCTGGCGGCAGTGCTCCGCCCAGGCCGGGCTGTGGCCATGCAGGCCATGGTCCACATGCATCGCCCCCAGAGGCATGGTCAGTTCGCCACGCCGCGAGGCGATCGCGTGCAGCAGGGCATGGGAATCCATGCCACCGCTGAAGGCTATCCAGCAGGCGGTGGCATTTTCATGGGTGTTGAGCCGGGCCAGCAGTTGTGCGGGATCGAAGGGCATGGTGTTACCGGTGGCGTACGACCGCGGAAAAGGTCCGACCCGTGGGAGCGGGCTCTGCCCGCGAACAGGGTTCGAGGTCCACCGGTTCGCGGGCAGAGCCCGCTCCTACATGGAGAACCAGCCTCAGCGCGATCCTCAACCCTCTTTCACATGTCCATAGGACATGAGGCGCTGGTAGCGATCGGACAGCAACTTGTCCACCGGAGTGCGTTCGAGCAGATCGAGTTGCTGGACCAGGGTCTGCTTGAGGGTGGCGGCCATTTGTTCGATGTCGCGGTGGGCACCACCCAGGGGTTCGGGAATGATGCCGTCGATCAGGCCCAGCTCCTTCAGGCGTTCCGCGGTGATGCCCAGGGCCTCGGCGGCCTCGGATGCCTTGTCGGCGCTCTTCCACAGGATGGAAGCGCAACCCTCGGGGGAGATCACCGAGTAGGTACCGTGCTGCAGCATGAACACCCGGTCGCCGACACCGATGGCCAGGGCGCCGCCGGAGCCGCCCTCGCCGATGACGGTGCACAGAATGGGCGTGCGCAGCTCCGCCATGACAAACAGGTTGCGGGCGATGGCCTCGCTCTGGCCACGCTCCTCGGCGCCAATACCGGGATAGGCGCCGGGGGTATCGATGAAGGTGAGCACCGGCAGGCCGAACTTCTCGGCCATGTGCATCAGGCGCAGGGCCTTACGGTAGCCCTCGGGGCGCGGCATGCCGAAATTGCGTCGGATCTTTTCCTGGGTGTCGCGTCCCTTCTGCTGGCCGATCACCATCACCGGCCGGCCCTCCAGGCGCGCCAGACCGCCGACGATGGCGGCATCATCGGCGAAGGCGCGGTCGCCGTGCAGTTCCTGGAAATCGGTGAAGATGCGCTCCAGGTAGTCCAGGGTATAGGGACGTTGCGGGTGACGGGCCAGCTGCGAGACCTGCCAGGGGGTCAGCTTGGCGAAGATGGACTTTGTCAGGTTGCGGCTCTTTTCCTGCAGGCGAGCGATTTCTTCATTGATGTTGATCTCGGCGTCGTCGCCCACATAGCGCAGCTCCTCGATCTTGGCTTCGAGCTCGGCGATGGGCTGTTCGAAATCGAGGAAATTGAGATTCATGGGTCTTTGGATACCGGGGATTTTCGTGGATTTCTGAACAATTCGGCGCATTTTACTCGTTCTGGCCACAAACTGCACCGTGGAAAAGCGTCGCAGCGCGACAGCGCCCAGCCTTTTCCCGGGGGAAGGTGGAGTGTAGTATCGGATGCGGGCTGCGCTAGGGGTATTCCACCCGCACCTGCTGTTCCCCGCTCAGTTGCCGCAGGCGATGAATCAGTTCATCAGTGGGATGCACGCGCCACCCGGCGCCGAGGGGAATGCGGGCGCAAGCCTGGGCGTTGCGGTAGTCGATCAACACCGGGCAGGGTCCTTCCCGGAAGGGGCTGAGGATCTCTTCCAGGTGACGCACGAAGCCGTTGCCCGCCTGGCTCGCCTCCAGGTTGAGTACCAGACACTTGGCGAACTGTTCCCGGGCCTGGTCGATGTCGTAGACCTGATCCACGGTCATGCGCATTTCCCCGGAATAATCATCCATGCCCAGTCCGCCCTGTACCACCAGTACCCGGTCCCGGGCCAGCAGGGCGCGGTACTGCTCGAACACCTTGGTGAATACGCGCACCTCCATGCGGGCGCTGCGATCGTCCAGGGTGAGAAAGGCCATGCGCGCGCCGCTCTGGGTGACACGGGTGCGCAGGTCCACGACCAGGCCGGCCACCACCACCTTGCGTTCGTTGCTGCGGCCGTAGCCACCGCCCTGGCCGGAGCCGGACGAATTGGCGCCACCGCCCTGGCCCGCCTGCTCGGTCAGACTGGCGATGGTGCCGCTGGTGATGGCCTGGAGTTCCGGCAGGTAGCGGTCGATGGGGTGGCCGGTGAGGTAGAGTCCCAGGGTCTCGCGCTCGCCGCTCAGGCGCAGGTCATCATCCCATTCGGGCAGGCGCTGAATCTCCACCGCCACCGGCGTGGGTTCGGCGCCACCGCCGAACAGATCGTTCTGCCCCGCCACCGCGTCACGCTGGTGCTGCTCCGCCTGCTTCACGGCCTGGGGCAGGGCCTCCATCAGGGTGGCGCGGGTCTCGCCAAGGCTGTCCAGGGCCCCGGCGCGGATCAGGGCCTCCAGCACCCGGCGGCTGACCTTGCGGCTGTCCACCCGGCGGCACAGGTCGAACAGGTCCTGGAATTCGCCCGCGGCGAGCCGTTCCTGGATCATGCCCTCGATGGCCGCCTGCCCCACCCCCTTGATGGCGCCCAGACCATAGATGATGGTCTGTTCGTCCTGCACCGTGAAGGCGTGTCCGGAGCGGTTTACGTTCGGCGGCACCACCGCCAGGCCCATGCTGCGGCATTCCTCGATGAGGTTCACCACCTTGTCGGTGTTGTCCATGTCCGCCGACAGCACCGCCGCCATGAAGGCGGCCGGGTAGTAGGCCTTCAGCCAGGCGGTCTGGTACGACACCAGGGCATAGGCCGCCGAGTGGGACTTGTTGAAGCCGTAGCCGGCGAACTTCTCCATCAGGTCGAAGATGTAGGTGGCGGTATCCGGTGCCACACCGCGCTTACCCGAGCCTGCCATGAAGATCTCGCGCTGCTTGGCCATTTCCTCGGGTTTCTTCTTGCCCATGGCGCGGCGCAGCAGGTCGGCGGCACCGAGGCTGTAGCCGGCCAGCACCTGGGCGATCTGCATGACCTGTTCCTGGTAGAGGATGACGCCGTAGGTGGGCTTGAGGATGACCTCCAGGTCGGGATGGGGATACTCGACTTTCGAGCGTCCATGCTTGCGGTTGATGAAGTCGTCCACCATGCCCGATTGCAACGGCCCGGGGCGGAACAGGGCCACCAGCGCGATGATGTCCTCGAAGATATCCGGCTGCAGGCGCTTGATGAGATCCTTCATGCCCCGCGATTCGAGCTGGAACACCGCGGTGGTTTCGCAACGCTTGAGCAGGCTGAATGCTTTGGGGTCATCCAGCGGGATGTCGATGATATCCACCGGCGCAGCGCCGCTACGGGCACGTGTGGCATTGATGGTCTGCAGGGCCCAGTCGATGATGGTCAGGGTGCGCAGCCCCAGGAAGTCGAACTTCACCAGGCCGACCGCCTCCACGTCATCCTTGTCGAACTGGCTGACGATGCTCTGACCGCCCGCTTCACAATAGAGCGGTGTGAAATCGGTCAGTTTCGAGGGTGCGATGACCACACCACCCGCATGCTTGCCGGCGTTGCGCGCCAGGCCCTCCAGTTTCTGCGCCAGGTCGATGAGGGTGTGCACCTCTTCTTCGTTCTCGTAGGATTCGCGCAGCGCCTCTTCCTGTTCGAGGGCCTTGTCCAGGGTCATGCCGATCTCGAAGGGGATCAGCTTGGCAATGCGGTCCACGAAGCCATAGGGATGGCCGAGCACACGGCCCACGTCGCGCACCACCGCCTTGGCGGCCATGGAGCCATAGGTGATGATCTGCGAAACCTTTTCGCGGCCATAGCGCTGGGCCACGTAATCGATGACACGGTCGCGCCCTTCCATGCAGAAGTCCACGTCGAAGTCGGGCATGGACACACGTTCCGGGTTGAGGAAACGTTCGAACAGCAGGTCATATTCGATGGGGTCGAGGTCGGTGATGGTGAGTGCGTAGGCCACCAGCGAGCCGGCACCGGATCCACGCCCCGGCCCCACCGGCACGCCATTGGCCTTGGCCCACTGGATGAAGTCCGCGACGATAAGGAAATAACCCGGAAAACCCATCTGGATGATTACGTCCAGTTCGATTTCCAGGCGCTCGTCGTAGGGCTTGCGCTGCTCGGCAAACTCGGGGGCATTGGCGTCGAACAGTTTTGCCAGGCGCTTCTCCAGACCCTGGCGTGACTGGGCACGGAAATAGTCGTCCATGGTCATGCCCGCGGGCACGGGGAAATCGGGCAGGAAGTTCTGCCCCAGGGTCAGCTCCAGATTACAGCGCTTGGCGATCTCGACGGTGTTTTCCAGGGCCTCGGGCAGGTCACCGAACAATTCCGCCATTTCTTCCGGCGTGCGCAGGTACTGCTGCTCCGAATGACGTTTGGCGCGCCGGGGATCGTCCAGGGTGCGGCCGTCATGGATGCATACACGCGCCTCATGGGCCTCGAAATCATCCTGTTGCAGGAAATGTACATCGTTGGTGGCCACCACCGGCACACCATGGGACGCCGCCAGGGATACCGCCCCGTGCAGGTATTCCTCCTCCCCTTCCCGCCCGGTGCGCTGCAGTTCCAGGTAGAATCGGTCCGGGAACAGGGCCTGCCAGTACTCCAGCAGGCCCGCGGCGTCCGCCTCGCGGCCGGCCAGCAGGGCCTGGCCTATATCACCGGCACGGCCGCCGGACAAGGCGATGAGTCCCGCCGTGCAGTCCGGCAGCCAGGCACGCTCGATGACGGGTATGCCGAGGTGCTGGCCCTCGATATAGCTGCGCGACACCAGGCGATTGAGGCTGTCGTAGCCCTGGCGGTCCTGGCACAGCAGGACCAGCCGGAAGGGCTTGGCGGCTTCCTGCTCATTCTGGATCCAGACATCGCAGCCGATGATGGGCTTCACTCCCGCCGCCATGGCAGCGCGATAGAACTTCACCATGGCGAACAGGTTGCACTGATCGGTGACGGCGCAGGCGGCCATGCCGGCCTGGGCCACGGTCTTGACCAGGGGTTTGACGCGCACGATGCCGTCCACCAGGGAATATTCCGTGTGCAGGCGCAGGTGGACGAAGGGAGCAGGCATGGGGGAGAGTTTCCGGAATTGCCCCTGCTCATGCAAGGCTTGACATTCCCAGGCGGCGGCGCGGACGCCTCAAGCCTCCAATAGCGGCCCGAAACGGGCCTGCATAGCCCGCAACCCCTCCTCGTCATAGGGCAGCGCCTCACCCAGACCCCACACGGGGCGAGGCCAGGCGGGATCGTGACTGTAACGTGCGATATGATGGATATGCAGCTGCGGCACCATATTGCCCAGAGCCGCCACATTCAGCTTGTGGGCACGAAATTCCGCCGCCATGTAACGCCCCAGGCGCACCGACTCATCCAGCAGGAGGAGCTGGTCATCAGGGGTCAATTCATAGATCTCGCGGATATCCTCCCGTTCCGGTACCAGGATGCACCAGGGGTAACGGGAGTCGTTGAGTAACAGCAGGCGGCACAACTCGAAGTGGCCCAGTTCGATACCGTCCTGTTGCAGTTGCGGATGCAGGGTGAACATGGAACTGGCCCCGTTTGGATTGCGACAGTGAGAAGG
>DATHUT010000402.1:0-3293 GCA_035462005.1 Gammaproteobacteria bacterium
CCGACTCATCCTCTTGCTGACCCCCTTTTCCTCCACCTTTGGACGTGCGCTCCAGGGCATCGGTATCGGCCGCGCCCGTGCTGGCCATGGCGCCAGCCACGGGAATGAGGGCGGCTAGCAACACCACCACCGGCCAGTCGACGGCCTCGTAGACCTTGCGCAAGGGCATGACCCGCAAGGCCATATACAACAACACCCCACCGGCAAAGGAGATGGCCGCCGGCAACAGTCCCAGAGCGGCACCGCCCACCGCCATGAGCATCACCAGCATGGCGATCAGGGATTGGCGCCGGTCAGGGATACGGATGGCGCGGGCCGCCAGCGGCACGCAGCCATACTCGGCCGCGAAGCCCGCCAGCGCCTCCTGGTGCCCCTGCATGAGCAGGACGTCGCCTGCACGAATATCGGTGGAGCGCAGGCGCTTGATGCTGCGATGACCCTGCCGCGAGATGGCCAGCAGATTGAGGCCATAGCGGGTGCGCAACTGGATGCCGGTGGCGGATCGGCCGATCAGGCTGGCCCCGGGCATGGCCACCAGTTCCTGGATCAGGATCTCATCACGCTCGCCGCGGCCCTTATCTTCCTTCTCTTCCGACTCATCCTCTTGCTGACCCCCTTTTCCTCCACCTTTGGACGTGCGCTCCAGGGCATCGGTATCGGCCGCGCCCCTTGCCTCATCGGCGTCCATGGCCTCCTCGATAGCGCCCGCCACCTCTTCCTCCAACTTCAGGCCCAGCGAGGACAGCACCGAGGATAGGGCCTCGGGTTCCGCCTCAATGACCAGGATATCGCCTTCCCGCAGCATTCGCCGTGGGTTGGGCGCGCTGACCCGGAACTCGTTGCGCACCATGCCGATGACCTGGGCATCGGCCTCCTCGAGGATCTGTTCCACCTCGGACAGGGCCTTGCCCACCGCCTTGCTGCCCTTGTCGAGACGCACCTCGGTCAGGTAGGTGCCGGTATCGAAACTGCCGCTGTCCGCCTGCTGGCGGGTCGGCACCAGGCGCCAGCCCAGCAGGGCGATGAACAGCACTCCAACACCCGCCACCACCACGCCCACGGGGGTGAAGTCGAACATGGCGAAACTCCCCATGCCCGTTTCCTCGCGAAAACCCGCCACGATCAGGTTGGGCGGCGTGCCGATCATGGTGGTCATGCCACCGAGGATGGAACCGAAGGCCAGCGGCATGAGCACCTTGCCCGGTGGCAGTTCCTGTTTTGCCGCGATCTGCAGTGCCACGGGCATCAGCAGCGCCAGCGCACCCACATTGTTCATGAAGGCGGACAGCAGGGCGCCCAGGGCGGTGAGCGCGGCGATGGTCAGGGTCGGCCCACCCGTGGTGGGCAGCAGGCGCTGGGCCAGCACGTCCACGGCGCCAGTGCTCTGCAGACCTGCGCTGAGCACCAGCACGCAGGCCACGGTGATGACCGCCGGGTGGCCGAAGCCGGCAAAGGCCTCGGCGGAGGGCACCAGGCCCAACAGCACGCAGGCCAGCAACGCGCTGATGGCGATCATGTCATGGCGCCAACGGCCCCAGAGGAACATCGCAATGGTAACGGCTAGTACAAGAAAGAGGGTGAGCTGGGCCTGGGTCATGATGGGCAAGGCGAGTCCTGTGCAAGGGTGGTCATGCCAAGAATGAAATATTGCCAGGCGGCTTCGTGCCAGAGATAACCTGCGATGGCCAGCCCGGTCGCCTCATGGTAGCCTTGTATCGCACTGGCGCGCCACCAGCCGGCTATCCTGCATGAGTGCTCCATGAAGCGACACACCAGACAGATTACACAGCCGCACCTTGCCGATCTGCTCGTCCCGATCGCGATTGCATGCGCACTGTTGACAGGCTGCGGCGAAGCACCGGAATCCAGCGGCGAGGCCGTGACGCCCATTGTCGGTGCGCAACCACCGGCGGCGACATCTGCCCAGGTCGAGTTCCGCATCCCACCAGCGGATTTCCCCGCCGACCCGGCGCACGGGCGTGAACTCTTCAACGACCACTGCCTCCAGTGCCACGGTGCCGAGGCACAAGGCACTGACCAGGGACCGCCACTGATCCACCGCATCTACGAACCGTCCCACCATTCCGACCTGGCATTCTATCGCGCCATTGCCCTGGGGGTACAACAGCATCACTGGGAGCTCGGGAACATGGAGCCGGTGCCAGCCCTCGATGGCGAGGATGCTGCCCACATCATCTCCTGGATCCGCGCCGAACAGCGCGCCGCGGGTATCGAGTAAGGCCCACGGCGATCAACGGAAGTCACTGCGCTCACAGGAACGTCCGCAGCACCAGTTGCATGATCGTGCCGGAGGAAAGCCTGCCGCCGTTGCGTTGCGCAGCGGCCTTCACTTCTGCATCAAGTACTTGATCAACGCCGCCAGCAGCAGGATCACCACCACCCACAGCAGGATCCCTAATCCCCAGTGCCCGAATCCGAAACCCCAGTGCCAATCACCGAAACCGTTGTGCATCGACCTCTCCTCGATCTTCCCTTCTCATGCCGTATGCGCCCGCGCCTCTTCCGCAGCCACGCTCGCTCGACCCGTGCGCCCGAGCAGTCGCGCGTTGACCGCGACGATGACGGTGCTCGCGGACATGAGCACGGCACCCACCGCGGGCGTGAGCAGCACGCCCCAGGCCACGGCCACGCCAGCGGCGAGCGGGATTGCGACGACGTTATAGCCGGTGGCCCACAGCAGGTTCTGCACCATCTTGCCGTAAGTCGCGCGTGACAGCCCCAGCACGGCCACCACGTCGCGGGGATCGCTTCGCACCAGTACGATATCGGCAGATTGGACGGCAACGTCGGTGCCGGCGCCAATGGCGATGCCAAGATCGGACTGGGTGAGGGCGGGGGCGTCATTGACCCCATCGCCGACCATGGCCACACTCAGCCCACGGCGCTGCACCTCCTTGATCTTCTCGGCCTTCTCCTCCGGCAGCACCTCGGCGAAGTAGTCGTCCAGCCCGAGCTCGGCGGCGACGGTGCGGGCCACGGTGCGTGAGTCGCCGGTGAGCATCATGCACTGGATGTTCATGGCCTTGAGCCGCTCGATCGCCGCGCGCGACTCGGGGCGTACCACGTCAGCAAGCGCAATGGCCGCGGCGGGCCTGCCCTCCACCAGCAGATACACCAGGGTCTTGCCCTCTTCCGCGAGCCGTTCCAGGCGCGGATCGTCGATCTCGTGCCCGTACTCGCGCACGTAGCCGGGGCTCACCACCTTGATCTCCCGGCCGTCGACGCGCGCCTGCGCGCCGCGGCCGGTGAGATTGCGGAACTCTGAGACGCCA
>DATHUT010000403.1:0-2736 GCA_035462005.1 Gammaproteobacteria bacterium
TAACCTACAATAGCCTGCCGGGCATCACCAAATTGCGCGGACCGGCAACCGCGGACCATTCGCGGGCGAAGCCCGCTCCTACAGGTGCCCTGCCTGTTGGCAGGCATCACTGGTGCCATCCGGGCACGGTGTCCGCGCGCAGCAGGGCCGCCAGGGCCGGCAGCAGCAACAGGGCGCCGAACAGGTTCACCAGGAACATAAAGGCCAGCAGGATACCCATGTCCGCCTGGAACTTGAGGGCGGAAAAGGCCCAGGTACCCACCCCGATGCTCATGGTCAAGGCGGTGAACGCCACGGCGGTGCCGCGCTGGCGCAGGGCTTCCTGATAGGCCTCCACCAGGGTCCGGCCATGGCGCAGCCCGTGCTGGATACGTTCATAGAGGTAGATACCGTAATCGACCCCCACCCCGACACCCAGGGCGATTACCGGCAGGGTGGACACCTTGAGACCGATGTCCAGCAGGGCCATGAGGGCGTTGCACAGCACGGCAACGATCACCAGGGGCACGATGATGCACAGCATGGCGCGCCAGGAGCGAAATTCCGCCAGGCACAGCAGGCCGATGGAGCTGAACAGCAACAGCAACATAATCACCTCGGCCTCGTCCACCGCCTCGTTGGTGGCGGCCATCACCCCCACGTTGCCTGCCGCCAGCAGGAACGTCAGCTGGTCACTGTTGTGGGCGGCACTGAATCGCTTCACCTCCTCGACGATATGGGCGATGGTATCGCCCTGGTGATCACGGGTGAAAATCAACACCTGCATGGCGTTGCAATCGGTATTGAGCAGGCCGCTGGCGGTGTCTATGGGTGTCACCGCCTGGGCGAGCTGGTAGGGATCGAGGGGCAGTGCCTGCCAGCGCGGGTTGCCCTCGTTCCAGCCCGCATGGATCCGCTTTGCCATGCCGGGCAGGGACATCACATCCTGTACACCATGCACCCCGCGCATGTGATGGGCAAAGCGGTCGATGGTGTCCATGATGGCGTAATCGGTGCAGGCCCCATCCACGCCCTGGCTCTGGGCGATGACCGCCAGCACGTTCACGCCGATGGAGAAGGACTCCACGATCGCGGCCACATCGCGATTGTAGCGGGAGTGATCATGCAGCTCCGGGTTGCCGACGCCCAGATTACCCGTACGCAGATCCCGTGACTTCATCGCGCCAATCCCCACCAGCAGCGCGGCGCCAATCAACACCAGCAGGGCCCGGCGCGGCTGCGCCAGGTTTCCGAGCCTGCGCCACAACCCGTCGCCCCGGGGCATGATGCGGCGACGCGATGGCGGACGGGTCCAGGACAGCAGGACGGGCAGCAGCATCTTGTTGGTGATGATCATCAATGCCACGCCGAGGCTTGCGGTGATGGCCAGCTCGCGCACGATCTCGATCTGGATGTAGATGATCACCATGAAACCCAGGGCATTCGCCAGCAACGCCATGGCTCCGGGCACAAACAGGCGGCGAAAGGCGGTCCGGGCCGCCTCCAGGCTGCTGCCTCCCGCCAACACTTCCAGCTTCCAGGCATTGGTCATCTGCACCGCATGGCTGACGCCGATGGAAAAGATCAGGAAGGGCACCAGGATGGACATGGGGTCGATGCCGTAGCCCAGCAACGGCAGCAGACCCAGCAACCAGACCACCGGAACCAAGGCACACACGAGGGCTAGGATGGTGAGGCGGCCCGATCCGCTGTAGCCATACAACATTGCGGCGGTGATGAGGAAGGCGATCAGGAAGAACACCAGCACACCCTCGGCACCGTCGGTGATGTCGCCCACCGCCTTGGCGAAGCCGATGATGTGCAGGTCCAGCCCGTCACCGGCATGGCGGGCACGGATCTCCTCGAGCCGCTCCGCCACCCGGGCATAATCGAGACGTTCACCGGTCGCGGGATCGATCTCCAGCAGTTCCGCGCTCACCAGCGCGCCGCCATGGTCATTGGCCACCAGGCGGCCGACATAGTCGGACTTGAGCACATTGCTACGCACCTGCTCCAGGTCCGCCTCGCTGCCGTCATAGTCAGCCGGTATCAGGTTACCGCCGGCAAAGCCGGCTTCCACCACCTCGATGAAGCGCACGTTGGGGGTGAACAGGGAAGTCACCGTGGCGCGATCGACGCCGGGAATGAAGAACACCTCGTCGGTGACCGCGCGCAGGGTGTCGAGGAATTCCGCCTGGTAGATATCGCCTTGCGCGAGCCGCAGGGCCACCAGCACGCGGTTGGCGCCACCGAAGGTGTTGCGGTAGGCGGTGAAGGTCTGCATGTATTCGTGTTCGAGGGGAATCATCTTCTCGAAACCGGCATCCACCCGCAGCTGGCTGGCGGACCAGCCCAACAGCAGAGTGACGAGTACAAACAGTGCCAACAGCGCCCGCCGCCACCTGAACAGCGGCGCGGCCAGGGCATCGGCGACTGGGTGCATGCTCATGGCGCGGCCTCGTGCAGGGAAGCGCCCGCAACCGGTGTGACACCGCCCTCGCCCACCAGCACCAGTCCGTCACGATCCACGAGGGGAAGCACGGCGGTGTGGGTGTTGCGATTCGGGACTTTCAATTCCACGAAGCCCTGTCCGTCTGCCTCTCGCAACAACAGGCCGTTCTGCCCTACCAGCAATACCCGGCCATCGGCCAGTACACGGCCTCCGAACAAGGAATGATCGCTGTCGATGGCGATGGCTTCCCAGTGCTCGCCAGCGTCCCGGGAACGGTAGAGATGGCCACGCATGCCAAAGGCCAG
>DATHUT010000404.1:0-1921 GCA_035462005.1 Gammaproteobacteria bacterium
AGTTGTGGTATTGGTATAGCCAACAAGGAGATCGCCATGGGTTCGAAAACGCTGTTCACGGCCATGCTCGCCTGTCTCGCCTTTCTGTTCAGCCTCCCGGCCCACGCGGAAAACGCCCAGGATTTCGGGGACCACGTGGTGCACTTCAACGCCCTGACCACGGACAACCTGCCGCCGACCGTCACCCGGGAATACGGTATCACCCGCAGCAAGAACCGCGCCCTGCTCAATGTCGCGATCCTGAGAAAGGTCCTCGGTACCACCAACCAACCGGTCGCTGCCAAGATCAGCGCCACCGTCACCAACCTTACCGGGCAACAGCGTGAGATCGAACTGCGCGAGATCCGTGAGGGCAGCGCCATCTACTACATCGGCGAATTCGGCGTGAATCACGAGGAGAACCTGGACTTCAGCATCGTGGCCCACCCCGAGGACCATGACCGTCCCTTGCGCGTACAGTTCCAGCAGCGTTTCTTCACCCGCTGAGCAGCGGGTACAGGGTCCACAGCCCGAAACTCATCACCAGCATACCGGCCAGGCGTCGCACCCAGACATGCCGCACGAAGGCACTCAGACGCGTGGCCGCCACCCCCATCAGCAGCAGTGTGGGCAGGGTGCCAAGACCGAAACTCAACATCAGCATGCCCCCCTCGATGGCATCGCCGCGGCTGATAGACCAGACCAACACACTATAGACCAGCCCACAGGGCAGCCATCCCCACAGCAGTCCCAGCAGGAATGCCTGTCCTGGCGTGCGCACGGGCAGGAAGCGTCGCCCCAGGGGTTCGATCCGCTGCCACAAGCGGCCCCCGACCCGCTCCAGCCGGGCCAGGCCCAGCCACCAGCCGGCCAGATACAGGCCCAGGGCGATCATGAACAGGGCCGCCAGCACCTGCAGCCCCAGCTGGGCATGGCGCAAACCACTCCAATGGGCCGCCAGGTAGCCCACGCCTCCCAGCAGTGCCCCGGCCAGGCTATAGCTGGCGATACGCGCCAGGTTGTAGGCCAGCAGGTAGGGCAGCATCCGTGCCGAAGCGCGTACCTCCTGTGGCAGACCCAGAGACAGGGCACCGACGATGCCGCCGCACATCCCCACGCAATGCACTCCGCCGAGCAGGCCGACCAGGAAGGCAGCCATGTAGGACACCTCCATCGGCACGGCTATTTCACCTCCAGCCAGGCACGGAAACGCAGCAGCATGAGCAGCCCCGGCAAGGCAATCAGGGCACAAAAACTGAAAAAGCCCACCCAGCCCATGGCGTCCGCCATATAGCCGGTGGGTGCGGCAATGAACACCCGCGGGATGCCCATCAGGCTGGTGAGCAGGGCGTACTGGGTGGCAGTGAAGCGCTTGTCGGTCAAGCTGGCCATAAAGCCGATGAAGGCTGCCGTGCCCATGCCGGCGCTGAGGTTCTCGAAGGCCACCACGGCAGCCAGCATGGGCAGCTGGTCGCCGACCACGGCCAGCAGAGCGAAGCCGGCGGTAGAAGCGGCCTGCAGGAGGCCGAAACTCCACAGCGCGTGGTAGATACCCAGGCGCAGGATCAGCACCCCGCCCAGCAGGCCGCCGGCGATCGTGGCCCAGAAGCCGAACAGTTTCACCACCGCGCCGATCTCGGTCAGGGTGAAACCGATATCAAGGTAGAGAGGCGTGGTCATATGCGCCGCCATGATGTCCCCAACCTTGTATAGCAGGATGAACAGCAGGATCCCCCAGGCACCATTGCGCTGGAAGTATTCGCGGAAGGGTTCCACCACGGCAGCCCGCAGGGTACCCGGCACGCCGCCGGGGGTATCCGGTTCCGGCGCCAGCAGGGTGGTCATCACCCCCACCAGCATGAAGCCCGCCATCAGCAGGTAGACGGTGGAGAAGGCCATGACGTCGGCCAGGATCAAACCGCCACCGGAAGCCAGCAGCATG